>JAWAXJ010000116.1:0-4170 GCA_038896955.1 Desulfurococcaceae archaeon | reverse complement strand
GAAGCGGATCCGCCGATAGTTGCAAAGGCGACAGGTGTCGCCTTTGCAGCAGTTTTAAAATAGATAGACTCTTAAACAGTCATATCTTCTTAATGGAGAAGCTTTACACTCTCAAAGAGGCTAAGAGGCTTCTGGGCGTTACAACTAGGACTATTCAGAGGTGGGATAAGGAGGGCAAGATTAGGGTTGCTGAAAGCGAGATTAAGCGCATTCTAGGCTTAGGGGAAGAGGGGATTGTTATTGGGTATGCTAGGGTTTCATCCTCAACCCAAAAAGATGATTTAGAGAGACAGAAGCAGTTGATACTAACTTATGCTAAGGAAAAGGGTTAGGGTGAAGTTCAGGTTCTTTCAAATGTGGGCTCTGGGCTTAATGAGAACAGGAAGAATTTTCTAAAGCTTTTATGAAAAAGGAAGTGAAAATGGTGAGTGAAGAACATCAACCTATACGGACTGGGAAGGTTGTAGCCGTTATTTGAGCGTTCACGTAACCTTCGCCAGCCAGAGTTTTTACTTCGGCCGATGTTATCTGGAACCCATACCCAGCCCAGTGTTCAATGTGGAACGTTCCGTCACTAGTTATGGATGTGCCGAAGAAATTAATCGTGCCATAATGCGTGGTATCCGTGTGACTTCCGGAACCAATAAGGTAATTGAAGGTGGCTTGAACCGTTATGCCGTTTTTCCCATACGCATTTTTCGCTGTTGTCACGTAAACGATGCCGTCAGCAGTAGCTTTAGGTTGCCATATCGCCCCTGGAAAATTGTCTATTATTGCAAGCTTGTAGAAACTCAGCACGCATTTGTAGAATGCTGAATATGTTGCTGGTTGGTAAACATATATTGTCCTCGGGTTGCTTGTTACACCGTCTCCCCACTTCCAGAATGGGAGGCTTTTGCTGTTGTACCCTGTGCCGGTGCTTGAGGCTGTTAAGGTTCCGCTGTAATCTGGCGGGACGTAGAATTCAGCGTAGCCGTTGGCGTTGGTGTATTTGCCTCCTATGTTTTGAAGGCTTATGTAGACTCCTGAGTTCCTGAACAGGTTGTATTCGCTGTCCCAAGCGTAAACTAAGACGCGAATGTAGAACACTGCTGTAAGGTAGCCTGGATCGTACATGTAGTAGGGGTTGCTTGTGCTTGTGGTTTCAGGGCTATTGCCGCGTTTCACAACCCAGTGGTGGAACTGGTAACCTGAGTTCGCTGTTGCTGTGAAGGATGTCCCCTCAGTATACCAGCCTGAGCTTGGCGAAACTGAGCCACCCCCGCTTGGATTCACGCTCACTATGACTTCAATGGTGCGGCTGTAGTAGGCTGTAACTGTACCTCCGCCTGACGGAACAGTCAGGTATCCGTTTTGGGAGGTGAATATGCCTGAAGAGTAAGACCAGTCGTACCGTGCGTCCGTGCCGGTTAGATATGAGGATTCGTCGTAGTATATGCCGCTGTACCAGGAGACGTAGTGCTGTGAGCCCACAGCCCAAGTGAAGCTTACGCCGCTGCCCACTTGAGCAGCCGTATATGCATTCCCGTCAACGTTGAGCACTGTGGCGCTGCCCCACGCGTTCTGATATGCGCCGTTCTTCTGGAATTTGGCGTAGAACGTCACGGTGACAGGTGGCTCATTTATGGTGAGCGTGTAGGTTGTCGTTTTGCTTGTTCCACAGTTGCTTGAACCCGTTATTGTTATCGTGTAGGTCCCAACAGAGGCGGAAGTTGAAACGGTTACAGTCATGGTCGAGGTCGCCGACGAGCCTGCGCCGACCGTAACGCTACTTGAGCTGAAGCTCACCGAAACGCCTGAAGGCACATTTGAAGCTGAGAGGCTTACAGTCATAGATGAGGCTGAGCCGGTTGTAGATGTTACGAGCACAGTTGCCGTTTTTGAAGCGCCTTTATATATGCTGTCGCTTTGGGGGATGACTGATATTGAGAAGTCATTAACGTACACGGTTATGGTTGTGCTATGCGTTTTCCCGCCACCTGAACCCGTCACCGTGACGGTGTAGGTTCCAAGCGAAACGCCTGACGGCGCCGTTATCGTTAGTGTGCTCGTGAACGTCGGCGAGCCGCTTGAAGGGCTGAAAGAGAATGATAAGCCGCTAGGTGAGGAAGAGGCTGAGAGGCTGACGGTTGTCGCGGAGCCGCTGACAAGCGTGACGGTTATGGTTGAAATCTTGCTTGCACCTCGACATATTGAAAGGCTACTTGGACTGGCTGATATTGAGAAATCGAAGGCGGCGCTAACTGTCAACGCGTACGTTGTTGTCTTTGACAAGCCGCCCCCAGAGGCAGTTACTGTTATGGAGTATGTTCCAGTGGGCGTCGAGGTTGAAGTTGATATGGTCATGGTTGAAGTGGCTGTGGGCGAGCTTGGGCTGATCGTGACGCTAGCAGGGCTGAAGCTAGCCGAGGCTCCTGAGGGGAGTCCTGAAGCTGAGAAGCTGACGGTTATGGATGAGCTGTAGCCACCAGTGAGCGTTACCGTCACAGTTGCAGTTACGCTTCCTCCTGGCGTTGTAGAGCCACTTGTAGGGCTAACGCTTACTGAAAACGTGTAGAAGTAGGCTGTCTCAGTTATTGGCGCGTTCATCGTGACGCTTGAGGAGCTTGAGGTTCCGCTGTAGGATCCGCTTCCAGAGCCTATCCACCGCTCGAAAGCCCAGCCTGAAGCTGGTGATGCGCTGATTGAGACGCTGTATCCTACGTCGTACCAGCCTGAAGAGGGAGAGACTGAGCCTCCGTTGCTTGGGCTTGCCTGCATAGTCAAGTAGTACTGCGTCTTATAGGTGGCTGAAACTGAGCCTCCGCCTGGAGACACAGTTATTGAGCCGCTTCTAGACGTTGAAAGGCCGCTTGTTGAAGTCCAAGCATAGCGCTTGCCAGTTCCGGCGCTAACGTAGTCAGTCCAAGTGAACGAGTGTGTTGAGCCGACATCCCATGTGAAGCTTACTGGGAGCTGGTTATAGGCGTAATTGGTTCCATCAACGGTTAAGACTGTTCCTGAAGCATCCGATCCCATTCCGCTGACCGAGAAGGTCACCGTGGCTGTAGACGTGGAAATAGTCAGGGAGTACGTTGTCGTCCTAGTTATTCCGCCTCCAGTTCCTGTTATTGTTATGGTGTACGTGCCCGTAGGCGTCGAGGTTGAAGTTGATGTCGTCATGGTTGAGGACGCGGTTGTTGTGCTCGGGCTTATCGTCACGCTACTTGGGTTGAAGCTCGCTGAAGCTCCTGAGGGGAGTCCTGAGGCTGAGAGGCTGATGGTTTTAGAATTGTAGCCGCTCACGTAGGTTACCGTCACAGTTGCAGAAATGCTTCCTCCTTGCTGGCATGAGCCGCTGTTAGGCGATATGCTTATCGAGAAGCTGAAAAAGTAGGCCGTCTGAGTTATGGGTGCACTTATTGTAATTGTTGTGGAGCTGGATGAGCCAGTATACGAGCCTGATCCTGATCCGACCCAGTAGTCGAAGGCGTAGCCTGCTGAGGGCGAAGCAGATATGAAAACTGAAGATCCCGCGTCATACCAGCCGCTGCTTGGCGAGACTGTTCCTGATCCGCTTTCAACGTTCATTGTCAGGTAGTATTGAAGCTTCATGTAGGCTGTCAGCACAGTGTCTGTGGTTACGCTTATGGTTCTCGGGTTGGCAGTTGACCCATCACTCCATTGAGTAAAGACGTACCGTGTTCCGGAACTTGGCGAGTATGGCGATACAACTTCAACCGCATGGGAGCCGCTGGATACTGAGAGGCTCACCCTGCCGCTTGAATCCGTTGTGTAGGAGGCACCGTCAACTTTAACGGTTACGCCTGAAATTGCAGTTGACGTCCCGCTACGGTACACGTAGACTGTTAGCGCGTACATTGCTCCGGTGAAGACCGCTGTAAGCGTGTGAGGCGAGCTCATGGTCACACTGATGGGGTTGTTCGTAGAGTAGTCTGAGCCGTCAAGTTGCCACTTGCTGAACGTGCAGCCCGTGTTAGGCGTAGCTGAGACGCTCACAGATGAGCCTGAATCATACCAGTATGAGCCTGCTGCGGGGCTTGTTGTCCCGGCGCCTGAAGGGCTAACGTTTATTGTAAGCTGATACTCTACGTGGTAGGATGGGTTGAGGTTGTTTGAGCCTGAAACTGTGCCGGACCAGCTTGGCGGATTGTGGTTGGCGTAACGTTT
>JAWAXJ010000115.1:0-4174 GCA_038896955.1 Desulfurococcaceae archaeon | reverse complement strand
AACCGGACAGATTCAGAAATGTTAAAAAAGATAGCTATAACCTCAATGGGAGGTAAGATCTCCGAGACTGTTAAAGACTACTTCGCAGATTTAGCAGTGAGGGCTGTTTTACAAGTTGCAGAAGAGAGAAATGGGAGATGGTACGTTGACTTAGACAATATACAAATTGTTAAAAAACACGGCGGCTCGCTCCTAGACACTCAGTTAGTCTACGGCGTCATTGTCGACAAAGAAGTTGTCCACGCGGCAATGCCTAAGCGTGTAGTAAATGCTAAAATTGCACTATTAGACGCCCCACTGGAGGTTGAGAAACCAGAAATTGACGCAGAGATTAGAATAAGCGACCCGACACAAATGAGAGCGTTCTTAGAGGAAGAGGAAAGAATTTTGAAGAGTTATGTAGATAAACTAAGGGCATTGGGAGTCACTGCCTTGTTCACTACAAAAGGCATTGACGACATTGCACAGTACTATTTGGCAAAAGCCGGCATTCTCGCCGTGAGGAGAGTAAAACGTAGTGATATTGAAAAACTTGTTAGAGCTACTGGTGGGAGGCTTGTGACAAATATCGAGGACTTAACAGAAGCAGATCTTGGATTCGCCGGTTTAGTTGAGGAGAGACGTGTTGGAGACGAGAAGATGGTATTTGTAGAACAATGTAAAAACCCCAGAGCTGTGTCTATCTTAGTCAGAGGAGGCTTTGAAAGACTAGTTGACGAAGCCGAACGTAACCTAGACGATGCGTTATCTGTAGTGTCTGACGTAGTTGAAGAGCCGTACATACTACCCGCAGGCGGCGCAGCTGAGGTTGAGGCCGCTAGAGCAATTAGGCAATTCGCTCCTAAAGTAGGCGGCCGAGAACAGTATGCAGTAGAGGCTTTCGCAAGAGCTCTTGAGACTATACCAAAGACACTTGCTGAAAACGCTGGGCTCGACCCCATCGATATATTAACAGAGCTAACACATAAACACGAACAATCCGACGGATGGAAGTACGGCCTTGACGTATACCAAGGCAAAGTGGTGGATATGCTGGCCCTTGGGTTGATAGAGCCACTATTAGTTAAAATCAACGCTCTAAAAGTCGCTGTTGAAGCAGCCTCAATGATCTTGAGAATTGATGAAATTATAGCGGCGTCGAAACTTGAAAAAGAAGAGAAAAAAGAAGAAAAGAAAGAAGAAAAATTTGACTAATTTTTTCGCATAGATAATATCAAAATAAGAGTTAATATAAATACTATAAAATCTTTTGTTACTATTATGTGCGGCAGTATAACAGCTAATAATGTAGCTACATAAACAATTTTTATACGAGTCTCTAAGTTTAAGTATTTAGATTTCAACAGTTCAAGTCCAGCCTCCAGTCTCCTTTTCTCACTCTTAGTAAGGTATTGTCCAGGTGGAGGCGTTGAAAACTGGAGTACAATGAGAAAACTGGTATCGAGTGGTGCTGTTCTCCTAGCACGTATTCTGGTTCCCAACTGCTCGAGGGTCAAAGACCCAGTAAGCGGGTTCTTTGCGCTTAGAAGAGAAGTTGCCGAGGCATGGAAACCCATTGAACCACGTGGGTTCAAAGCCCTGGTGGAAATCCTTGGAACACACAGGAACGCGAGAGTATGCGAAGAACCCTACCTGTTCAGGGGTAGAGCGCGTGGCTCATCAAAGCTTTCGAGTAATGTTATGCTATCGTACGTGAAGCTACTGGTCAAGCTCGGGTGGCGCAGGATAGCTTTAATTTTCGCAGTCCTAGCCTTAACCGTACTAATCACAGTACTTGCTAGAATTCTAAGCACGTAAAGAATTTGCATCTTTATTTATCCTTAGCGATATATGAATCGAGGTAGTAGCACTGTATCCACGGGTAGAACAGTATATACGTGATGTAAATGAAGTGGGAAGTAAAGGGAGCATACAACCCGCACGCAGTTGAAAATGCTGTTTCGAGCTATTGGAGCGAGAAGAAAATCTACAAGTTAGTTAAAGAGAAGAGTAGCAGGTGTAGCAGAGTATTCAGGTTTAACGATGGACCTCCATACCCCTCAAGCGAAGTACCGCACATTGGAACAGCTTGGAATAAGTCGTTAAAGGATGCTGTTCTTAGGTACAAGAGAATGAGAGGCTTCAACGTTGTAGATACTCCTGGTTACGACTGCCACGGTCTCCCAATTGAGGTGAAAGTTGAGCAACTGCTTAACGTAAGATCGAAGAAAGAAATAGAGTCCCGCATCGGCGTAGAGAAGTTTATCTCGGAGTGCAAGAAGTTCGCTTTAACGAACGTTTCTATGCTATCTAAGTGGTTCAAGGAGCTCGGAGTATTCATGGACTGGGAGAACCCGTATCTAACTATGAGGGATGAGTACATAGAGGCTGAATGGTGGCTTATAAAGAAAGCTGATCAACTCGGGCTACTCGAAGAGGACTACAGAATCGTGTACTGGTGTCCAAGATGCTCCACAACACTTGCTGAGTACGAAGTTGAGTACCATGAACTTGAGGACCCGAGCATATACGTTAAGTTCCCTGTTAACGAGGAGGAGAACACCTTTCTAGTTGTATGGACAACAACACCGTGGACTCTACCAGCAAATGCCTTCATTATGGCTCATCCCGACGAGGTCTACGTTAAAGTCGAGGTTAACGGTGAGTACTGGATACTCGCGGAGAAGAGACTTGAAGCAGTAATGAGAGACGTTGGTATTAATTCCTACAGACTCGTGGAGAGAAAGCGTGGTGCAGAGCTTACTGCTTACACCTACAGAAGTCCTCTCGAGGACATAGTTCCCGCTCAGAGAATCCTGAGTAAATATCACAGAGTAGTTACGTCTTCAGAGTACGTTGTAATGCACGAGGGAACTGGGCTAGTACATGGTGCACCAGCTCATGGGTTCGAGGATTACGATGTTGCTGTCAAGAACAATTTCAGCGATGCCGTGATCTGCCTCGTCGACGAGGAGGGCAGGTTTACGAGCGAAGCAGGAGTGCTCTCAGGAATGTATGTAAGAGAAGCAAACAACTACATTATCTCTGTCCTCAAAGAGCGCAGAGCGCTAGTACACAGTAGTTCTATTGTTCACAGATATCCTGTTTGTTGGAGGTGTAAAACACCAATAGTACTCAGAGCAACTAAGCAGTGGGTTATCAGAGTTACGAAGCTCAAGGATACCATAAGAAGAGAAGCTGAGAAGGTTGAGTGGATTCCATCCTGGGCTTTAACAAGACTAATCAACATGGTTGAAAATCTGCAAGACTGGGTTCTCTCCAGACAAAGGTACTGGGGTACGCCGCTCCCCGTATGGAAATGCCCCAACAATCACAGAGTAGTTATCGGTAGCATTAGAGAACTCGAAGAACTATCCGGTATAAGGCCTCCAGAGTTGCATAAACCCTGGATAGATCAAGTGAAGTTCAAATGCCCATACTGCGGTTTAGAAATGAGACGAGTTCCTGATGTTGTTGACGTATGGCTCGATAGTGGTGTATCCTTCTACGCGTCCAGAGGACATCCCGAGAAAATGAGCGAGGAAGAGGTTATTTTGGACTTCATCGCTGAAGGACATGACCAGACAAGAGGCTGGTTCTTCTCGCTTTTGAGAGCAGGTGTTATAGGTTTCCAGAGAGCACCCTACAGAACAGTTCTAGTGCACGGCTTCATGCTGGATGAGCAAGGCAGAGAAATGCACAAGAGCCTTGGAAACTACGTTGGCACGGACGAAGCTATTGCGAAAGCTGGTAGAGACCCTCTGAGACTGTGGCTGCTGAGCAATACTGTCTGGGAGGATGCTAAGTTCTCGTGGAAGGAGATCGAAGAAGCAAAGCGTGATCTATCAATACTCTGGAACGTAGCTCTCTTCGCGAAGATGTACATGGAAGTGGATAAATTCGATCCTGTTAAAAACCCGCTCACAGCGTACACGAATTACCTGAGCCCCGAAGACAAGTGGATCCTCAGTAGAGTTAATAGCTTAGTAGCTAAAGTTACAGAAAACATGGAAAAGTACGATATCGGGCAAGCTGTTAGACTCATAAGAACGTTCATCGTTGAAGATCTGAGTCATTGGTATATAAGGCTAATTAGACCGCGTGTATGGATCGAGGAAAACGTACCAGAGAAATTAGCATGCTACTCTGTTCTATACTACGTACTTGATAGAATAATCAGATTGCTTGCACCCAT
>JAWAXJ010000114.1:0-4207 GCA_038896955.1 Desulfurococcaceae archaeon | reverse complement strand
TCAGGAGGTACGCTGGCGATAGTAGTGGAGGCGGGCGTGAAGCTTTACTTAGATACTTCCCACCGCTAGTATTCACTATTTCAATGAACAACCTAGCTCTTGCGATAACCTCTTGTTGCGCGAGATAATACTGAGACTGAGTTTGGTATAGTGGTGTAGAAGCGTATGGTGGAAGCCCTCCTTCAAACCCCACTATCTCCATGAGAACCGTTCTCGAGTAACCATCTTCACCTGCTTCCATAGTGTAGAGAATGTCGCCTAGAGATGGAGCATACTTCTTGTTTCCCAGTAGCACTCTAACCGCATCGCCCTCCCAACCGGTTACAACACCTACTTGAAAGCTAGGCATCCTCTTCACCCATACCCTATTCTCATTCTCCATGCGCTACTAAATACGAGCTCTAGTGGATGACCGAGTTCTCTCGTAACTTCTCTTATGGAGTGTACTATCATGTTCTCTATTTTGCGAGCCATCATACCTCCTAGTCTAACATCTCTATCGACTTCCATAAACCCATGCGGAGGAGACCCCTCGATCGCCGACCTATACACTAGTATGTTGTTCACGGCTTCCTCGACTTTCGATTGAAGCTCTCTCACTGATACCGAATCGCAACGAACCTCGTTGTTAGTTATGTCTAACACTGGTTTATCGTGGTGTACTTCTAGGTACAGAATGTTTACGTTGTCTGCTGTAACCGGGAACCTCGCGACCCGAATACCTGTATAGGGATGAGCTATCCTGGTCAACGTGGCTAAGGCATCCTCCGCAGTACTTTTGTCAATAGCACCTTCGAGCAACATTTTGCTGAGCTCCTCTGCAGTAGCTCTTGCTGACTCCTCTGTTACGTTTGCGTAAAGCCCTAAACTGCTGAAGCCATACCTCCTGAAAATAGCTCTAGCTCTCGCTATAGAGGTAAACTTCGTTGTCTTCACAAGCCCGCAGACCTCCTTAATTTTCCTAGCTACCTCCGCCTTGCTTACACCTAGAAAAGCGCTTAGGATGTCTAGTCCTTCAAATTTAAACATCTTCAATTGCTTTAACCCAAACCACCTAATGAGAGTTCCATCTACAACCTTTACAGACCTTCTAGCTACTAAGTCCCCGGTTTTCATGGTGTAGGCTATTTCGAGTAGACCCTCGATGTACTTTACAAGCCTTTTGAATCTTCTCGCATGCTCTTCTCTCCTCTTAAGCCAGGCGCCTGCCTCGTCCTTCGGCTGAATGTCCAACCTAGTGTTAACTATGTTAGTGATATCCTCTGATATCCTTTCGGCTACTTCCTGAGGGAGAAGAAGGGGTGATTCATCCACCGGAAATATGCGGAGCTTGAACTCAGGCTTACTTTCCTCCTCAACTATTCTTCCATATATAAAGTACGTTTCGATTGGAGGAAAGTTCGATAGCTCTGAAACCCTACGGAGAGCTCCATCCTCATCTCTTATGCGGGCCCCGATGTTAACTGCGATTAGGATCGCCACATCCGTTTCGAAGACTCGGAAGCCGGCGTCAACGAATACTACCGGGATCTCTTGTCTACCTTCTCGTATGAGTTCAACTACGTAGTACTTGCTGTACAGTTCCTCGCGTAGTTTAACTATTTTGCTTCTCTTGGATACATCGTAATCCGAGTACATCTCCTCCGCAAGTTTTCTGACTACATCGTAAAGTCTACTCTCCCCCAAGCATCTCACGCTTCTATCAGCTCTTTCTCGAACTCTAGGAGAAGATCCCCGTACTTGGAACTACTTGGAACAGGTTCAGAGAGCTTGCTTAAAACCCACTTCAGCTTATCGAGACCGATTGGCAGCTTGTACCTCCTAGCTAAGTCCTCTAGTAATTTCTCTTCTAGGGTTTCAATACCCGTTAGAGCCTTCTCGACGTCTGCTTCTACTAGCTCGCTCAGCTGAGACAGAGTCGCGAATAGCTCTGATATTTCTTCTCGTCTTTTCAGGCATATTTCTATGTGAACACCCCGCTCATCTGATATATCCTTCGCTACTCCAAGAATTCTAGCGTCTAGCTCCTCGAGATTCTTTAGGTACAGTAGAACTACCTTGTGCTTTGGCTCACTTGGCAGTTCCGACACGATCTTCGTGAGTTGGTTCATCACATCACTAGGGCTGCTGACTTCGATCTCTCGGTGAACAATCAAAGGAGTGTTCTCTAGCTCAATAGCCCTTATGCTTGGGGGGTCCTGGAGTATATCTACTAGCAGAACTCTTCTCTTAACGCCTTTTTCAGCGAGCCATACTGTCTCCCTTAGGTCGCTTGCATCCATTCCGATGGGGGCGCCGGGGTAAGCAGCCCTGCTCTCAAACGTCTTCTCGAGTGGAACAGGTATGTGGATGTGGCCAAGCGCTACGTACTTCGTATGCGGTGGGACTCTGCGGAGCAGTTCATACTCATCTGTGACGATCTTACCGTACCTAGTGCTATACCTAGTTGGGTCGTATTCGCGCATCCTCGCACTTGTATGTGCTACAACCACAACGTTGTAGTTCTCGTACTTATTTCGCTCGAGGAACCTTACCGTACCCCTACTCAAGTAGCTCAGCTCCTTAAGGCCCCGAAAGCCGGGAACACCGTAAAATACTAGCTTGTCATCCTCAAAGACGATGGGTTTAAGAATCAGGGAATCGCGCTCCTCCCTGTAGTCTAGGAGATGCATTAGACCAGCTTCAGCTAGAACATCCAGTACACCCCTCCTGATGGTAGGATTATCGTGATTACCAGGTACAACAACAACTCTAACCCCGCTATCCTTAAGCCACTTCAACACACGTATAGCTGAAAGAATCACATCTGTCGATGGATCTATTGAGTGAAACATGTCCCCGGCTACGACTAGGTAGCGAGAACCCACTTCAATAGTCTTCTCAGCTATCTCTCTGAAAACATCAGCGTATGCAACTGCTAGAGGAGACCGCGCGTACTTGTCAACTCCAAGGTGATTATCACTCGTGTGTACCAATAAAACCAGTGCTCACCCCCTAATATAGGAAAACTTAAGATAAAAAGTGTGAATCCCTAAGTTAACCTCCTCCATACTCCCTCCGTCCTCCAACAATCAGAGATGTTAGGAAGTTCATCATCATTACCATGATAAATGGAGTATATAAGCATGAAGGCTTACTCAACGCTGTTTCACGGCAGAACCTCGAGGTTACCTATTAATACACCCTATTACAGTACCGCATAGAGCTAAATTGCGAAAAGCGCTGATGCCGTAAGGAAGCAAACCGTAACTGTACGTATACCGCTTATCCTGTAGCTACCAAGGCTGAGGTTGCTGTAGGGAATAACCTAGCTTTGCTAGTAGTAGATATAGGAAGAGACATACGACTTCTGCTATGTAGCATGAGGCGGCGGGGGCAGACACTACGACCAACGCTGCTCCAAGAGAGTAATGTAGGTCCAGCGCGGCAACGAAGGTATGGCAAACCCTACGGCAAACGCTATCAGTAGGAGAAGCAGGAGTATGAACGTTGTTGATATGAACTCCTTTCTTAAAATCATGAATATGTTTCTTCGGTTAACCTTGATTAGTCTGTCATTAGTCCTATAGGAATAGGCGCGAAAGCTTGTGAACCCACGTTATCTGATTACCCGCTAGCATAAGCATAAATGGTTATAGTGCTCAACCACCACAGACGCTATTAGCCATCACCGAACTCACCCATGAAAACGTAAGTAAATCCCGCAAGCTATGATCAACGAACTCACAGATCCGTAATCTCGAGCAAAAACTGTGGACTATCCCTAATACAGGTCATGGATAGACCCCCTCACGAACACAAGGAGAAACCTCTTAATCTCTTCCATTCTCCCAATAAGGAAAATATCAACACGAGTCTTATTCCTTAACTGAAAGTTTAGTAGAAATGGAAAAATATACATGTCCAAACTAGTGAACACGCCATCCCCCTCAAAGTAGACTAGTCCGATCAAATTTCCCGGAAACCACGGAGCAGACCAATAAAACGAACCCGTATCCACTTTAGTATCCAACCTTCTCTCGACGTGAGAAATAAAATCATTTACTGTATACTTCCACACAACATCACCAACCTCCCCCTTGAGATATCCGTACTCCACTACATCCCTAACCCTACCAACCTCCCTTATCCCCTTGACCACAACCTCAGGTATTTTCTCAACGACAATTCTCTTGGGAGAGACATAAGAACAGAAAATTGGATCACA
>JAWAXJ010000113.1:0-4211 GCA_038896955.1 Desulfurococcaceae archaeon | reverse complement strand
TTTATAATCCTATGCTCACATTTAATACCTTCACGATTGTATTATTTTACATAATCTATGTAATAATGGGTCTAGGAACCAGCTATATGGTCGGGATCTCTAGTTTCTTAGAAAGGCTAGCCAATTTGCTAATAGGTAGTGGAGAAATAGCTATAATAAAGACTAGGGCGATATCCTTGTTAGACGCTATTGTGGTTGGCTTCAAGATATGGGGGTTCCTCGCAGTTCCCTTCGGTTTAATGACGTTAATTTCTATGATAGACCTTCTAATAGGCAGAAGAGGATATGCAAATACGAATGCAAATGATAAATCAATAGACTGTGTAAGCTTGTTTACGCTCTTGTCACTATTCATTGTTGGGTTAACTCCCTGGTTAGGCTACGATACATTAAGACTAGTTAATGTATCTAATCTTTTTGTCGCATTACATTGCGCTAAAGTACTTAAAAGATTAGGTCATCCTATTGGCAATATGAACCGTGCTAAGGTGTTTAAAACCGTCTTTCGAGCATTCATTTTAGTAATTATAACATTATCATACTTCACATCGATCACATACATGCTACCACAAGGATATGTAGTTCTTAACCCTGAGATTTCCGTAAAAACACCCGTTGATAATAATATTATAATAGAACTCGTGAGGTCTGTCGAGTACTTCTCGCCTCCACTAAAATTCTATGCCTCGACTAAGCTCATAACTAACTTTATTCAAGATGAAAGAAGCGTCTTATGTGATAGGTCGGTCTGTCACACCTTCATGTATCTGGACCGTAGGGACTTGTATCTACGCTCCCGAAGTATATCAGATACGATCGCATTTGATCCAAAGCTTTTAGATGGAGCGACTTTTATCAACGAAATAGAGGACAAAGTATTTGTTTTAGTTAACTCAGAACCTGGAAAAATCTTAACAGAAGAGCCAATAGAATACAGAGCCTTGTCATTTAGACTATGGTTGCTGAATAGAAGCAAAATTTTATTTTATAATTCTGGAGTGATATGTGGATTCGTGTGGTGATGTATGAGTGAAACATGGGGAAAAATAGAAACACTATTGAAGCATACGCTAAACAGGTTTCACGATCTTTTTAAAATTACCATTATCATTAGAGCATTCGATGCAGAAAGATATATAGCTGAAGCTGTAAAATCCGTGGTGTCCCAAACATATGAGGGACCAATCGAGATACTGATATGCTTTGATATGGGTTCAAAAACTCTTGAAGCATTGGAAAAAGTTAACAAGATCGCGCAAGGAAATACCCGTAGAAACGTATATTTCAAGGTAATAAAACATCCTAATATGTCTCCCTTCCGAGCCCTCATAGAATGCGGACTTAAAAATGCGAGTGGAGACTATATTGGGTTCTTAGACCATGATAACATATACTCTAGAACTTTTGTAGAAAAGCTACTTGAGAAAATGATTGAATATGATGCGGACGCCACGGTTGGAAGAACTGTATATGTTGACGAATTTTTGAATCCTATCTCTTCACGTAAAGTTTCAGATTTAAAAATAAACCTTAGGAGACTGCTAATAGAAGGTAACCTAGTGGATATGTCATCAGTAATTCTATCAAAAAGATGTGCCGAAAAATTGATTAGTATAGCAGAAAAATACTTAAGGAATAGATACTTTGATTGGCTATATGAAGACTACTTTCTATCCTTAGTTATTGTTAAAGAGGGATTCAAAATTATATTTACAGATGAAACTTTCTATCTTTATCGTATTCATCAAGCATCTACTACGGGGATGCCAAGGTATAATGACGTTAGATATTACTTCAGTCTAGAAAGAAGTGTGAAAACCCTTATCGCATTTTATGTTGTTTATCAAGATAAACTAACCACCTTAGAAAAGCTGGCACTTTACGTGGCTCTTATAAGAAGGGCGTGTGTGCTATTATATGGTATTTTGAAATGTATCTTTGCCCATAAAGGGTCTTGATTAAAGGAGATGACTTTTTTAACACTGACTATTGTGAGAGCATATGGACTTTAAAAGGTGGTTAATCCTTGAAGTGTTTTGATGCTCTTAGTTTCGGAAGCTTGGTCTATGTTTTAATAGTTAAATTACCATGTTTTATTAAAACAACGTTATCAAAAATCATCAAAAATTAAAATAAAACATGCTTCCTGTCCTGGCGAGAATTATATTTATGTTATCAGCGTTTTAGTCTTTTTTAGTCTTACCTGATTTTCGGCATTTTCTTTAGTCTTTAGAGGGATATAGTGTAATCTGTTGAAATACCCTTAAATCATTTAACACAAGTTTACTTTTCTCGAAAAGGTGACTAGAATCTCCAGTCAGGTAATGCTCTTGTTGGTGTGAACTTAGATTATAAAGCTGTTGAGGTATCGGTACCGTGGAACGTGATTAGGGGAGTACCGTCTGGTGAGAGCTTTTTCTTGAGGCTCTCATTAATTACCGCGCGTGGCTGGAGTAACTATAACGCAAATGCGGGCGGTACGTGGGATATAGGGGGAGCAAGTGACGCTCTTGACGCCATGACTGCGACAGGTCCTAACACATGAGATGAAGTGAAGGATGGTGTGGTAGATTATTATGTTGACGTATACTTTACTACTGAACCACCCTACGTGCCGATACCTGAGCCGTGGGTAGTTAGTTTAGTAGTTGGTGCTGTAGCTAGTGTTAGTGTGGGGCTAGGTATTTATCTGAAGCGTGTGAAGGAGTAGAGTAAGTTTCTCTTTAAATCTTCTTCCTCAACATATTCTTACTCGTAGTTGTTTGTTTTAATATGTTGTATTTTCTATGTAGGGATGTAGTCAGCATAGTTATTACGAAGATTGTGGTTGAGGTGATTATTGCTGGTAGTCTAATACCCCATGGTGTGTAGTTGAGTACTAGTCCTATGAGGGGAGTTACTGCGAGTGACAAGCCTATAGATAAAGCTACCCTCTCTAGAGGAGTTAAGTCTCCTTCCCGTGGGTATAGCGCCTCAACTAATGAGTATCCTGGCAGGAATAGAACGTAAATAGTCCCAAGCACGTACCTGGCTGGAGTGAGTATAGGTAGGTATTCAGTCACGTACACAAGCCCCAGAGTCAGCATGACTAGGGTCACAGAAACCCAGAACCAGAGAGTATAGTCTAGTCTGAAGACGTAAGACACTAAAGTTATTGGCGGGTCTGGATCTACTAACTTCAGCTTCTCTTCACGAGCACTAACCCAAACTTCACGGAGTACTGCGTACTTACTAGTCCTTCCCTCAAGCTTCTTAATCACGTATTCCTCTAAAGTAGTGTTTCCGTCACTCAAGGAATACACCTCAAGGCGTCGGTGGTGTTACGTTTATGTAGAGGTGTGTCCACCTACCCGTATAAACCCACTTAGTAGATTCAGTGTCGTATAGCCAGAGCTCGAAAATTAAAGCCACCTTATCAGGTAGTGGCTTACGCGTGTAGACAGGCACCTCAATAAGTTCTGTCACGTTCTGCATATTCCCTAAAACCCCGAACCACGTCAAGACAGGCTCTCTAGGCGAGGGTGTCGTGTTTGTTGGTATAGTCTCGCTATCACCAATCTTATACACGACCTTATAGTAGGTAGGCTTACCCATATAGTTCGAAACAAAGAAACACAATCTCAGGGTTGAGTCATTCGCGGCTGTCTTTGGGTAGTAACCAATCCTGCAATCCTCATTTAGTAAGCCAAGCGCTGTGAAGGGCTCCGTAACTTCTGGTCTAACCACACTCACTACTCCAATAACTGACGCGACAACACTCACAGCAAGTATCACGGCGAAGACCTCATCATCAATAATCAACTCTACCACCTCACAACCCACTTCCTATGAAGCTTAAACCAGAGGTAGAGGTAGAGTCTAGGCAGAACAAAGTAAACTACTAAAGGTATCGACACCAAGCAAGCAACAGTCGCTGTCTTCACAGCGATTATTCTGAAGTACGTAGACTCAGCACCAGCCTTAAGATCCTCAACAACTCTCCTAGCTTCCTCGAGATGAGTACGTGCTGCCCTAACATCTCCTCCAACATACTCACTTATAGCTCTGTTTAGTAGGTCTACAACAAGCCCTACATCAACACCCCTACTATGCAGGTATTCTAAGTCTTTCATTATTGACTCTACCTCACTCAACAAATCTTCTTGAGCAAGACATGCTGGGAGAGAAGTAATCAACAGCCCCGCGAACACAACCAGCGCGAGTGTTGTGAG
>JAWAXJ010000112.1:0-4246 GCA_038896955.1 Desulfurococcaceae archaeon | reverse complement strand
AGCTAAATACTCCCACTTAGGGAGATTGAACAACAAGAGATAGTATCTGCTGACGCTGCTTCTCGGACGGTATACTTTGCTCTTCAC
Organism: Desulfurococcaceae archaeon; assembly: GCA_038896955.1. Taxonomy (GTDB): domain Archaea; phylum Thermoproteota; class Thermoprotei_A; order Sulfolobales; family Desulfurococcaceae; genus UBA285. Next base: position 4,159 of record JAWAXJ010000112.1, on the reverse strand, counting down.
TCTTTCGCACCGTAAATGCAGTATTGCATAGACTTCATGAGAGTTAATGAGCTTAAAAGTTGAGTCAGGTTTTCCTGAGTCGAGATTGTACAAGTACACCGGGTTAATAAGGAGTAAACTCGATCAGTTAATGCAACTTGCGAATCGGTCTAGGTTAGGTCTCCGCAGGCGCAGAACGCTTCGTGGACGAGTGCATGAAGGTACTGCATATCTTCAAATTCCTTTGCAGAAACCAGAACAGCTCTAAAGGGTCCACGTGTCTTGTTTGCTATGCTCACAAGGTCCGGTAGAACATCCATAGCCAACCCTTCCTCCATAGCTTTATCTAGGAGTTTCGATGGGTCCTCGATCAGGGTTTTCGCAAGATCAGGGTTTCTTGCTATATCACGCTTGTTTACCACCGGAACGGTAATCAAGCCTGTTTTCACCTGTAGTAGAACATACATGAACCAGAGGAACACTGCATCCGTGACGCGCTCGATAGCTGTGGCATCTATGATGTAAACGATCGCGGTGTTGCCCAGCTTAGCTAGCTTACTCAAGAACACCGTGCTCGAAGGTCTGAATATGAATGCTTCCATTTGACCTGGAGTATCAATGAGGATCAGGTCCCACTTGTCGGTTTCAGAGAAGGGTTTTCGTGAGAGTATCTCGTCGGACATTTCAGCTATGAGCTCAGACGCCTTTATAAGTGCTCCGTTTGGTCCTAGCCCATACTTCTTCATGACATCCCTAACGGTGAACAGGTTTCTGATATCGAACACGGGCTTGTAGAAAACCTCCTCAGCACCTGGATCTAGATTTACAGGTGCCACTTTCAATAGTAAACGCTCTTTAGCCCATTTACTGTATGTTTCAACCAAGCTCGACTTACCAGATCCAGCGGGACCAACGAATACTACAATAACAGCGGGCATCACAAACACCGAACGTATGAGTTTACGGGCTTCACGACTGATCAGATGTATTTTAGAAGTACACCCCGTATACTTTACGACTACTGCACCTTAGAAACCTATCCGGAAAAGATGTAAATAACGACGTACTAGCTCGCCTTTACGATTCTTCGCGTGGTTCTTGTACCTCGAATGCGATCTTCTTTAACTGCCTACGGTACATCTCTACCAACTCTTGGCTTGTTGTAGCATCTTCAGGTTTCTTGTCAGGTCTCCATCTTATGAACCTTGGGAATCTTATGGATATGCCTGCATCGGGTTTAACAGTACCTTTCGCGCAGGTGTGTATAGGGGATAGTGTTAGTTCGGCGCCTATAATCTCAGCTACCAGAGCTGGTTCAACCCATACGTCGGGTTCCATCTCAGCTACTACGCGTGGGTGTTTTCTATCCCTAATGTAAGGCTTCAGTATTTCGGGTAGTCGATCGAGGTCTTCGTCCTTGAACCCTGATCCAACCTTGCAGACGGTTTCGAAGACGTCTTCTTCGGGGTTGTAAGCAGCCATTAGTAAAGCACCGAACTTTCCGCCTCTTCTACCACGACCGTAGAAAGCACCAACGACTACCAGGTCAACTGTATCAGCCATTTCGCTCTTGTAGTCTCGCTTGTACTTTATCCACAGCCAACCTCTAGCACCAGCTTGGTACACAGCATCCCTGTGAAGAGCTTTAACCATAACACCCTCAGCACCTTCGCTGATAGCCTGCAGGAAGAACTTCTCAAGTTCCTCTACGTTACTGGTTCTAATGTACTTCGCTACGAGAAAATCATCTGTTTCCTTCACGATCTTCTCCAGCGCTGCTCTTCTCTCCAGTAGAGGCTTTACAGTGTAGTCTTCTCCGTTAAGGTACAGCAGGTCGAAGAGGAAGACTTTAACAGGGTACTCTTTTATCGCTACGTGAACATCGTGCTTTCTCTTCCTGTGCATCAACTCTTGGAACGGTTTTAACTCACCTGTCTCTGGATCGTAGGCAACAATTTCGCCTTCTACTATTGCTTCATCGGTTTCAATGCTTTCGAGAACCCTCTGTACTACATCGGGGTACTGGTGCGTTATGTCTTCAAGTCTTCTCGAGTATATCCAGACATTGCCCCCCTTCTTGTGGATCTGGGCTCTTTCACCATCGTACTTGTATTCTACGAAGCATTCTCCTCCAACCTTAGCTAGTATCTCTTTGGGGTCGCTTAGTCTCTCAGCTAGCATGGGTCTAATGGGTACTCCGACCTCTGGTTTTATCTTCCTCAGCTCCTCTAGGCCTTTCTCGGCGAGAATTCTAGCTACTTCTCCGAGGTCTGCTCTTAGGTTGTAGGCTCTCTCGATTACCGCTCTCGCGTAGGCTCCTCCACCGTAAGCTGATGCTAGAGCATCCATGATAGTAGCATCGCCTATGCCAACTCTTAGTTTACCCTCAATGAACCTGACAATGAACTTTGCTTCCTTTGGGGATGCATCCCTTAATAACCCTGCTGCAAGCCTTATCTTTAAGTCCTTGCTGCCTTCACCCTGAGTCAACGCGATCTTGACCAGCGTGTTGTAGACCGTGAGAACAGTGAGTTCCACTTGTTGCTTAGAGGCAAATGAGAACAAAGTTGTAGTCTGCTTGGTCATTAACCGTTGTTTGAGCGATTCAGCTGCTTTACCGAGGTCACCGAGGTTCTTAGCCAGTTGTTCAACCTCTCGCTCACTCGTATTGCTCGCTAACGCTATAGCCTTAATAAGCAATTTCTCCCCTAAACCTAGCTCAGGCATCTTCTTCCAGTCGGGCCATAGTCGACCTTGAATCATGTATACAACCTTGTCTACGATACTCGGCGGTGTTTGCTTGAACAGTGTAACAAGGTAAGCCACCATCTGCGTTCTAGCAGTAATGAGCTCAATTCTCTCCATTGTATCCACTAGAATTCTCAGTGGCATATCAGCCAAAGCGAACCCCCTGAGTACTATATCAGGTTAAAGATGCTTATTAACAAGGAGCTACAATTAGGCACTTGAATGGTAACGACCTGAGCGTTTTTCGATTCAACGAGAGTTAAGATCTACACCTGGGCTTCTTCTTAGTGCTTTGCGCTTTATTAATAAGTTGCTTTAAGGTATAGTTAAAACCTGGGTGATGAGAACCCGGCAAGAATGAGCGGTGATTATTCAGAGTTTCGCTGAGGAGGGGGGTATTCTGATTAACGGACGCGTTTTCACTGCTAGTTTAATGCTTTTGATGGTTATCTTAAGCTCTCTTACATCGTTCGTGGAAGCTCTTCTCACTCAAGGAGATCATGGTGTTATTAGTTGCAGATTACCCTTGCTGGCGTACCATAAGAGAACAGGAGAAGGAATAGTTGTTGAAACGGAGATAAGGATATCGCGCAGAAAACCCGGCGTGGTACTCAGCGTTGAAGCTAACCGCGGTATGGTTTCCGAGGATACCCTCGAGTCCTTTAAGTTAGCAGCTTTATACGCATCTACACTTTTAAACACATCACCACTGGATTACACATTTAGTTTACGTGTTGATTCCCAGGTGGAGGGTTTAAGTGCTACTCTTGGGTTCTTTACAACACTTCTCGTAATGCTTAGAACGGGTTCATGCAAACCCGATTACACAGGTACAGGCTTGATAATCCCAGGTGGTATTGTAGGACCCGTTGGTAAACTGGAAGAGAAGATCAAAGCTGCTTCGGGAGCAAACCTAGATACGGTGTATGTTCCCAGATTGCAGCTCGGACAACTAGGTGAGGTCCCGGAGTTCGTGGAAGGCGTTTACACTGTTCTTGAAGTCTACGAGAAGGTGCTGAACACTAGTCTAGAGCAGGCGAGTATAGACCCACTAGTTGCCTACAGTTACCATGGCTACTTCGTAGAAGCGTACTTCGACATGCTGAACAGTACTAGAAGACTACTCGATGTTCTCGAGGAAATTAACTGGACGGACACGAGATTAACCACCTCACTTAGGTTGCTTGAACGAGCTGAGAAAGCTTACAATGCGAGTAAGTACTATGTTGCAGCTTCGCGTGCATACGGTGCTTTCGTGAGCGCTCTTGCATCTTATCTGGCTTACCTAGCGAATAGCAAACCAGAGGTTTTCAGCAGTACTGTCAGTACAATGCTCGATGAAGTTTACAAAACTCTAGACTACGCGCAAGTAAAGCTGCATGAGCTAGCCAATTATGCTTTCTACGGCAAGGGAAAGAACGATACAAGTGTA
>JAWAXJ010000111.1:0-4248 GCA_038896955.1 Desulfurococcaceae archaeon | reverse complement strand
CGAGATATCGTAGTGCTCGACGACGACAGGTACGACGGTTCCACCCGCTTTAGCCTCAGAGGACACTACGAGAGCTCTCTCAGCCTTAACGCCGTGTCTAGAGATACTCCACAGCTTTACCCACACACCCCTCTTGGGGTTCTTAACGTCTAGCAGTCCTCGCTTAGTGCTCTCGGCGACACTGAATAACCTAAGGTTAGGTCTCTTCACTACCCCAACGACGTCGTACTCTCTGAGGCCAACTCTTTTGCCGAGAGACTGTAGAGCATCTGAAATACTTCTGGCTTCATCGACGCCTCTAATCGCACCGTCTTTAAGTACTACCAACCTGTTCACGTGCTCGGGCTTAGCTCGATGAGCTAAAAGCGAGAGTAATGCGTCCTCGATAAATTCTCTAGCCAGCTTCTCGCCAGGATGCTGCTTAACGATGGTGTTTACCATGTTTCCGTACGAATCGTAGAGTACGAACATAGCCGCCACCTCGCCCCTACTTCGCGGACTCCTAGAAACATCGAAACCTAGGTAAAGGGTTCTCCCTTCACCATCAGCAGGCTCTGCAAGAGACCACGTTAGCCTCTGCGGAATTCTCTTACTAACCACATCGCTTTGAATCGCAAACTCAACGTAAATAGAGAAAACAATGTTTGAGAGTCTCGAAACTAATCGCTTCTCTTGCACTTCCAAGGATTCATCCTTCTTCAACTTAGCAATAAATTCGTGAATACGTCTATCTATGTCGTTAAAGCTCTTACCCACCACGAACTTCCTCACATCGTCTAGGGCGATAAAGTAGCTTCAGCGCCTAGTCCTAGTTTGCTGAAACACGCTAACCGTTAGGTTTATTAATCCGTATACCCTATACCTATATGGGGTGTACCATATGGGATTCAACGCGAGAGAGTGGGCTTTGAAGTGGTTAAAGGGTTCTATTATTGGTTACATGCGAGGAGAAATCACACTAAGTAATTTGCTGGGCAGGGTTAAGAGGTGCCTGACGTCGTACGGGGTAACACTACCTGATGTTATGGGATTGCTGGACACTGTGGTCCGAGACCCAGCTCTTAACTTAGGTTCTCCCGTAGAGAGACGCAGGAAGCTTGATCCTCTGCTGAGGTCCCTCGATGAGCTAGCGAAAGGTGCGTAGCATTGGTTTTCGTTAAGGTCGTTTTCGGGAGTTCCGAGTCTATGAGGGAGCTCCGAGACGGGAGCGTTCACCTGGTGGTTACTTCTCCACCGTACTATAATGCCCCCTTCGACTTCCCCGGGCTCTTCTCAAGCTACGACGAGTACCTGCGGCTCCTGGAGAAGGTTGGAAGAGAGGTCTACAGGGTTCTAGCTAGCGGTAGAGTTGCCTGCTACGTAACCCAGGATGTGAGAATCAACGGGAAGCTATACCCGATAGTCTCCGACTTGATCAGGATCATGCGCGAGGTAGGGTTTGAGTACCAGGAGAAGATCATATGGAGGAAGCCGGAGGGCTACATAAGGATAAGTAAGAGGAGTGGTGTTTTGCTTCAGCACCCCTACCCCATGTATTACTACCCGGACAACATATACGAGGAGATAGTGGTCTTCAAGAAGCCCGGGGAGTTCGACAGAGCTAGTGTTCCGCTCGACGCCAAGGAGAAGAGCAGAATCGACGTGCACAGATTCCAGAGAGAGAAGTGGTATCTCTCGGTTTGGGATATAACAAACGTTCTCCCAAGCGAGAAGTGGAGCAAATACACAGCAGCGTTCCCGGAGAAGCTCGTGGAGAGGCTTGTGTTACTCTACAGCTACGTGGGTGAAACGGTTCTAGACCCGTTCCTGGGAACAGGGACAACTTGCGCGGTCTCCAAGCGCTTAGGAAGAAACTGCGTAGGCTACGAGATAGACCTGGAACTAAGAGAGGCCATTGAGGAGAGACTGTGCGCTAGCACCGAATCCCTTCTACGCTACGCAGGACTGGAGAACCAAGCCAACATCGAAATCACGGTTAGAAGTGATGCGAGAAAACTGAGAACAAAACTAAGAGAAGAGATCGAGAAAAAACTGAAGAGCAAGAATAGTAGTTGAATTCATTCCTCCCTTGGAAGCTTATCGAGGTACTCTTCAGCAATGATCAACGCCTTGTAGAAACCAACCAAGTCGAGAATCAAGTGCTGCTTCCTCTCCTTGTGATCGCAGTGAACAAGCTTTCCACGAGCTTTACCCTCGACTCTTTCCTTCAGTACACCACGGATAGTGATCTTTGGTTCATTGGAAGCCAGCTTCACCATTACCTGTGGTCTTTTACCTGATATCTTCGCTACGCCAACCTTAGCGAAGGTTCTGACAGTGTGATTACGGGTTAGCCTAAGTTTTAGATTGCTAATAACGAAGTGGGGGTTTACGCAGAGAACCGAGTTAGGGTCAATCACGCAGTGCTCTTTAGCCTTAACAGATAGATAGCGTTGAACTAAGTCGAAGCATCCTAGGCAGAGGCTGAACTCCTTTACGGGGACCTCAACATAATATGTGACTTCTTTACCTCCTTGCTGAACTTCTCTTCTCGGTTTAAGAGCACTTCCAGGAGCTAACGAACTATGGTGGCAGATAGGTAGGTAGCTCTCTAGAGCACTGATTAAATCGTCAAGGTACTCAGCGCTAATGTAGAGCATGGCCCAGTTCGTCCATTTTTCAGGGTTAACACCTCTTATCGACGTCCTCTCGAGGTGGTATTCCTTAACGTCTAAATCCAGGACAACCCCGCAGTCTTTAACCCCTACGTTAACGTATATCTCCTCTTGAGGTAAAAGATATGCTTCTTTTCCATCCCTAGCACACTTAATCCAGCCTAGTTGTTGCGGCTTAAGGTTAAGCCACTCGGGAGGGATAAGCCTTTCAATAGTTATGGGTTCAGCAGGCTTCAACCATCCGCGGAAGTTGGAGTATATTATAGGCACAGGCACAACTACTTTTCCGTTACGACTTTTAGGAACGTGGAACCCGTGATTGATAAGCTCCTCCTGGAGCTCAAGAGAAGCTGCAAAGTACAGCTGTAGCGTATCAACTGGGTAACGCTTCAACAAAACAACGCTAGACATGTAACGTCACCAAGGATACAAGCTTACCTCTTGGCGAAGTACCCTCGTAGTAGTTGAACACACCCTTATACCTAGGACACTCGTGCATTTTAACCTCGTAGAACTTGAACCTCCACGGCTCCCGTAGCTGATTGAATCCTTCCAAGCCGGATTCAAAGCCATAGTAGGGGCATTTAACCATGCTGTTCACCCCCTGCCTTCCTAACGTAGACTACTCCGTTCTCAAAGACCCACTCAACCTCGTCGTTCTCCCTTAGCTCTAGTAGCTTGCGGATCTCCCTGGGAATAGTCGTCCTATAATACCTACCAATCCTGGTGCGAGCTATTACGGGCATAAGCTCTATAGCACCTACTACAGAATTCTCTAAGAGAATATAAAAACTTGAGTACTAAAGATTGTTCGCAGATCTATTCGGGAAGTGAACTGTTTTTAGAGGTTTTCTCTAACTACCCGCTCTACATATAGAAGTGGAGTGATTTACATCTTTGTTAGAATATCCCCGCCGGTCTGTAGAAGTATGTTTCCTCATTTTCTCTGTCTACGTGTTCGCCGGGTATTACTGGGAACCTCTCTACTTCCTCGGAATGCCCCGAGCTACCGTAGCCCCATAATAGGGTGTCGTTGTTGAGGTCTCTTACCGCTATGTACATGATTTTTTCCGAGTCGTGGTAGAACTCTATTAGGAGAATGTCATTTGAGTACTCGAACCACCCCTGCTGCTTGAGTAGGTAGTGTAGTCGTCTAGCATTTGGATACGACCAATAGAGGTTGTGGATGAGGTCTCTAGCAGAGTGCTTTGTGTGATTGAACATGAGTCCCTCCCCAAAACCCAACTCCTTCAAGAGTTCTGAGAGTCTGCGGGACTTGAAGTAGTGGAAGAACCCCGTCTTCTCCTCACGGTATACGAAGAGGTCGCTTACCCAGAGGAACCAGATCCCAGTTTCCCGAACTCCTACCAATGTATGTGCGATTAGGTCGACAGCCTTCCAGTAGTCTTGTTTAGCGAGTTGTGAAGCTCTCTCCATGAGCTCTCTAACCTCGTGAGGAATCTTCGGGCTATCCACATCAACTGTGTTAGTGGCTTCCCTCTGCTGACTACTCATCGCCCCTCGCTTCCCGTTTAGCGATCTCTTGATGTCTATAGCGCTCAACGCCTCGTGTATAGTGATCTTTGGATTGAAT
>JAWAXJ010000110.1:0-4255 GCA_038896955.1 Desulfurococcaceae archaeon | reverse complement strand
TCAATCGTGAAGGAAAAATTTCTGTTTCCACGCTAGCACCAGACAGAGCTGTAGGCATGTACTACTACGATCCACATCCAACCAACTGCGTTGCACTTCCTGTATGTCCAGCTGCCACGGGGCTCGGATATCCTCATTACGCGCTCCACCCCAGGGGGGAAAGAGGATACTACAACATAGCCGTTTTCTATGGTGGATGCAACTTGGACTGCCTTTACTGCCAGAACTGGGAGTATAGAGAAATGGCTTACAAGGCAAAGCCTGTTCTCTCAATAAGCGACCTAGTATCAGCTGTTAACCAGAGAACCACGTGTGTATGCTACTTTGGCGGAGATCCGGGTCCTTTCGCTCCCCATGCTATAATCTCCTCCAGGATGATGATTGAACGCGCTAAGAGTATTGGTTTACGCGTTTTTAGAGTATGCTGGGAAACAAACGGCTTGTGGAACCCTATACTACTGGAGAAGGCTACCGAGCTTAGCCTAGTAACAGGTGGCATAGTCAAAATAGACTTTAAAGCTTGGAGTCCAGAGGTTTACAGTGTTCTATGCGGTATTGAGGAAAAACACGTGAGAATTATCAAGGATAACATCAAGTTAGTTGCAAAGTACGCAAAGGCCAGGCAAGAACCCCCTATACTCGTTGTTTCAACGCTTCTAGTACCAGGTTACGTTGATGAATACGAGGTGGATCAAATAACGAAGTACATAGCAAGCATAAATCCTGAGATTCCGTACATACTCCTTGGATTCCACCCAGATTACATGCTGATAGACCTACCTACAACGAGCTGGAATCACGCTGAAAAAGCATTGAAGATCGCGAGAGAGAACGGGCTTAAAAACGTCTGGATAGAAAACGTTTTCCTGCTCGGTAATGCCTACTAAGCGTGCATCTTAATGTACTCCAGGTCTTCAAGCCCAAGTCTCCAACCCATGGAGCCCAATATCTCTTTCACATGCTCCACCCGCTCAGATTTTGGTATTGCAACTACGTTCTTATGGCTTATTAGGTAGTTCAACGCAACCTGAATAGGCGTTTTACCATACTTACTTGCTACTGAGACAACAACGGGATTATACGCTACTGCTCCCCTCTCCAGCGGAGTATAAGCTTGAATAGTAACTCTGTACTGTATGCAGAGTGGAAGAAGCTCTTTTTCAACGCGATGCCTGTTTATAACACTGTAGTGAACCTGGTTTGCAACTATCTCGTGCTTCCTAGTCGAATGCATTGCTATTTGCAGCTCTGATGCATCAAAGTTGCTTACACCGATGTATCTTGTGAAACCCCTTTCAGCAACCAACTCAAAGTTCTGTACCTGCTTTTCTATGCTCAGATTCCCACTAGGCCAGTGTATTAGGAAAAGATCTACATATTTAACACCTAATCTTCTTAGAGAACCCTCTGCAGCTCTAACTATCTTCTCTGGGTCGTTGAGCCTCTCTGGGAGCATTTTTGTTGTTATGAAGACGCTGTCCCTTCCCACCTCCTTGACTACTCTACCTACAAGCTCTTCAGCTCTTCCACCATCGTACATCTCAGCTGTATCGATCAGGTTTATACCCTGCGTAATCGCGTAGATCATTGCTTTCAGAGCTTGACTGTAAGATCTAATACCGTAGGTTCCTAAGCCTATGGAGGACACCTTATCAGAACCTATGTACTTGTAGTCGCTCGCATCGTAGACCATATCGATTCGCAACAAACCACCAGTTAAGTGCTTTCTGCAATTAAACTGTATATTTCTTTGAGCAACTCATTTTTATAGTAAGCTATAAATCACTGTACAAGACAAACTCTAAGTGATATCGCTTGTGAGTAATTTTCAAAAGAATCATCAGCGTGGAGTCGAAGTGATGGGTGTTGAATAATCCGTACATCAACCAGGGTCAAAGAGTAAATTTTATGTGTGTACGGTGTGGTAAATGCTGTAGTAGTGGACCCAATGTAGCTTTAACGATTTTCGATGCATGTAGAATAGCCAGGTTCCTAAACAAGAACTGGAGAGAGCTCATTGGAAGAGGTTTCTACGCCATCATAGCAGACTACATTCCTATACTAGTGCTACAGGGTGTAAACGACAAGTGTGTGTTCCTGAAGACCGTTAATGGCTTACCGACATGCACAATTTACCCGGCAAGACCTATGAGGTGTCGTCTCTACCCATTTATACCGGTGTCACCCACTAAGGAGACAGTACTAGAGCTATCAACAAGGTGCCCAGGATTAGGCAAAGGCTCTCCCTCTGATCCCCCATGGGCTGATCTCAAGTACTATCTCGTTGAAGTCAGAGAACACTACGCTCTCATCTACGACATGATATTTAACAAAGGCTTGGACCCTGTAGAAGCACTCGAAAAAGCGCTAGACATCGTCTGCAGTGTTACTGGAACCGGTCAGTAAGTTCCATGAATGATACAACATGCCTTAACGGAGCATTATCAGGAACAATGCGTAGTAGTCCGTGAATCTCTTTAATGGGTCTACCTGCCACGTAGAGATAACCATGGCTTGTCTCAAATCTGCACAAGAAACCTTCTGTGTCCATAGATTTGCATGTTTGCTTAAGTAGATTAATCAACCCCTCTCTAAATGCTAAATGGCTCAGTACAACATCCCTGAGATCCAGCCACTGAACGTTTTCCGCAAAATCTCGCGGTTGAATGTAAAAACACACCTTAGCTCGGTTCACAAAATCCAACAACACAGTGTACAGTTCGTTCTCTGACCATGCGTAGCTACCTATTCCTCCGTAAAACATAGCAAAAGCTTCAACCTTCTCTAGTCGATCCAGCTCGTGTATTCTGCCCTGTAGTATCATCATGCATATCTTCTCTACGCGTTTTTTCCAAGATTCGAAGGGTATGTTCGATACAACGCGAATACCTCCATCGTGGTCCACGAGAATGCTCACTCTATAGTTCATCACCGGTAGAACCGTGCAACCCTTTAAATCTTTGTACTCAAACCTGTACAGGTGAATAACAAGAGGACAGCTGTATAGCTCCTTGTACATCCACAACTTCTCAACCTTCAGTAGTTTAAATAAAACCTTACTACTATTACAATGAAATGAAGGTTTGCTTATATGGGTATTTACATGTGCTTCTCAGCGAAAAAACGCTGTGCTGGGTTCATCATTGCTGTAGTTGCAACACTACTTCTATCACTTTACATTACAGGTTCCAACGCGCAAAGCGTTATCACGGATAAGATAACCTACGTGGTATTTTACGACCCCATGAGTAACGAGGGCTTAATGATCATCAGGTTTTACGTTGATACAGGTGAAGACGTGTACAATTTAACTGTTCCATTAATAGTAACCGAGAAAGGTTGGTTCGAGTACCTGAACTACACTGCTTCACCAGGACTACGAGTACTAGGGTCTGATTTCAACCATGAAACAGGTTATCTAGTAGTCCTAATCAACGGCAGAGGGACGTTCGAAGCCTTATTCCATGTTAGGGATCTTTTCGAAGAAGAACTCCCCATGACGTATACGGTATCGCTGGATACTACTACCCTACGGAATATTGCCTCTGATATAACCGTAGAGCTGATAATAGCAGGTGTCTACGATGTTAGTAGAGTTGTGATCTACGGAAAAGCCGATGTAAGTACAAGCATCGAAGGCGATGTCACAAGGGTGTTGATCTCTGGATTTGCATGGCTAGAACTAGTCTTTAGGTTAGAACTAGAACCTGCACTAGAAACCGCGCCGGTTGTACCAACTCAGGCTCAATACAATCAACCTGCTTTGATAATTGCAGTATCCGCCGCTACCACGATAGCAGTTGCAGTAGCTCTATTCTATGTCTTACGTTTCAAAAGAACACGCTTATCTCTTGAATACATAGAACCACACAAGGATCCCGCTTTAAGGCTCATAATAAAAGCCCTTGGCGAAGCTGGTGAACAAGGTCTCACTCAGTCGGATCTAGCAAGAAGAACAGGGTTGCCGAAATCCAGTGTTAGCCGTAAAATACGTCGTTTACAAAACGAAGGCTTGGTCGAAGTGAAAACTGTGGGCAAGTACAACTATGTTCTGCTAACATCAAAAGGACTGAGTATGTACAGGAGAATAGTGAGTGAAGAGTCAAGCAAGAGGTGATCGGTTTGAAGCCTGTTTATGGTTTAGGGCTGTTCTTCGTCAGAGATACAGGCCTGGTCGAACAAGTGGTTATTTTCGATTACTACGATGAGCTCGAAGAATACAAAAGTATTGTCAAAGACCCAGAGAAGCTGGAGA
>JAWAXJ010000109.1:0-4264 GCA_038896955.1 Desulfurococcaceae archaeon | reverse complement strand
GTCTGTGAGGAGGATGTTACAGAGGCTATTTCACTACTTGAGAGCCGTAGTACTGGACCTAGGGGGGTTCGAGAGGTCTTAGAGTACCTTAAGTTCGGGATTCCAGTTAAGCTGAGTAAGACCAGGACTTCTGCTAGATTGAAGCTCATAGACTACGATAACCCCGGTAGAAACGACTTCATCGTGTCTACCCAGGTAGACCACGTAGGTGTAGGAGAGATTAGAAACGATGTAGTGCTCTACGTGAACGGTATTCCACTAGTGAACATAGAGGTTAAGAACCCTACAGACCCCGGTGTCTCATGGGAGGACGCATTCTTTCAGATTAAGCGGTATGAGGAAACTGTTCCGGAGCTTTACAAGTATGTTCAAATAGGTGTAGCTGTTGAGGCTGTCGCAAAGTACTTTCCGATAGTTCCATGGGCTAATCCGGAGTCGATACCGGTTTACGAGTGGAGAGAAGAGAACTTGGACTCAATAGACTCCACTATAGAGATGTTAAGACCGGAGAAGCTACTAGATATACTCAAGTACTTTCTGTACTTTAGAATGGAGGAGGGAAGAGAAACTAAGGTTATAGCTCGATACATGCAGTATAGAGCTGCGAATAAGATTGTCAATAGAGTTCTCGGTAGACTTGAAGGAAGAGACACTAGGGATAGGGGGCTAATATGGCACTGGCAGGGTAGTGGTAAAACTCTTACAATGATCTTCGCGGCGATGAAGCTTTACTGGAAGCTGGAAAACCCCTTGATATTCTTCGTAGTAGATAGAGTAGAACTACAGAATCAGCTATACTTCGAGAACTTAACAAAACTAGACCTTGGACCAGAGGTAAAGCCCAAGCTCGTGGAGAGCATTGAAAGGTTGAGGCAAGTTTTAAGCTACGGTGATTATAGGGGTGAGCCTGGGCTGTTTGTTGTAACAGTGCAGAAGTTCCAGCCGAGTGAGTTCGAAGAACTCGAGAGGCTCCTAAAAGCCGTTGCAACCGGTCGACCCGGAACAGTAATGAATAGGGAAGACGTCGTGGTTTTCGTAGATGAGGCTCATAGAACACAGTATGGTGTTCTCGCGGAGCAGATGATGAGATTACTGAGGAGAGCCAGCTACTTCGCTTTCACCGGGACACCTGTTCCGAGGAAGAACCCTCTCAAGAACACTTTTGCTAAGTTCAGTCCACTGGACGAACTGTACCTTGATAAGTACTTCATCTTAGACTCAATCTCAGATGGATACACTGTTAAAATTGCTTATCAACCAGGTCCCTTCGACTACAAGTTGAACCGTGAACTACTTGAAGAATTCTTCGAGTCAGAACTTGATGAACTCCCGGAGGAAGTGCGGGTTGCAGTTGAGAGAAAAGTGAGCAAGGAGCTGGACATTAAAAAATTCAAAGTATTCTTAGAGGATAAGAGAAGAATAGACCATGTAGCCGAGTACATAGCAAAACACTTCAAAGAAAATATTGATGGTAAGTTTAAGGCAATGGTCGTAGCAGCTAGTAGAAAAGCTTGCGTTCTCTACAAAGAGGCGTTGGATAGGTATCTTCCACCCGAGTATAGTGAAGTTGTAATGTCCTTTCAAGCTCAAGAAAGGGATGAGGAAATATTGAAGTATAGGAGTAAACTACTAGAGAGATACCGTGTCCGCGACCCGGAAGAAGCTGTTAAGAAAATCATCGAGTCCTTCAAGACAGAGAATAATCCGAGAATACTAATTGTAACCGACATGCTTATAACGGGTTTTGATGAACCAAAACTTCAAACAATGTATCTAGATAAGCCTCTAAAGGGGCATAGACTTCTCCAGGCAATAGCAAGAGTTAATAGACCATGCCGAGGCGTCAAGGAGTATGGACTAGTAATAGACTTCGTGGGTGTATTCGACGAGCTTGCAAAAGCATTTGCGATGTACGAGGAAGAAGACCTCAAAGGCGCGGTATTCAACGTAGAAAGCGTAATCGCTGATTTCAAGCGAACTACTCAAGAACTACTTAAACTCACCGGGTTTAGACCCGAAGTCGGGGTTGCAGGAGACGAAGTAGAGTTACTTAGATACGTTAAGAAAAAAGCCGAGATCCTAGCACGTGATAAAGACCTAGAAAGAATGTTCACCGAGAAATATAGGCATTTACGTAGGCTTTACGAGCTTATCTACACGAAGCTTGAAAAAGAGGATATCTCGAATTATAAATGGCTCTCAGACATCTACATGTACTACGTGAAGAACTTCGTTGGTGAGGACCGAGAGGAGGAATTAGTTAAAACCTACTACGCTAGAACCCTTCAAGCCATTAGTCAGTCTCTGAAGATCATAGAGAGGGAGTTTGAACTTACGCCCTTGAAGATAGACGCGGAGTTCTTTGAAAAGTTTGTTTATGACAAGTCCTTAAGCGATGATGAGAAAGTTGCTTCATTGATTATGGGTTTATCGAGGTTTAAGCTATACGCGAAAAACGACCCGATATACATCCACGTGGTTGATAAAATCGAGAAGCTTTTATCGGAGTGGAGGAGTAAGCTGAAGACTAGTTTAGAACTATACAAAGATGCCTTGCAACTATGGAGAGAAATATACCTTCTTAAAGACGAGTTTAATAAGCTACAGCTATCACCTCTTGAGTTCTTAATATACAGAACGCTAGTAGATGCGGGATTTAACAAAGCTATCTCAGTAAACATAGCTACAGAATTAACAGAGAAGATAAAGAACAAGGTAAGTGTGCCGGGTTGGGCGCAAAATCCTAAGCTATATAAGGACGTTGAAAAAGACATAGCACTCGCAGTCCTGAAGGCTAAGAGGTCCACGAATATAAGGATAGAGCAGAGTAAAATGATCTCTCTTATAAAAGAACTAATTGAGAAGGTGAAAAGCATTGAGTCAAGGTAAGAAAGTACGAGATATACTTATAAAACATTTTAAAAACTCAGCTGTAAAGATCATTGTAAGCCCCAATGGAGTTGAAGTGCATTTACCCGAGGGTTACGACGAGTCGAAAGTTAAAGAAGTTATTAACAAGTACGAGCCATGGATAGAGAGAAAACTACGAGAGCTCTCAGAGCTAGTGGAGCTCTCCAAGCAACTAGAAGTGGTTAATAGGAGTGTAGAAGAGTTAAGACAACTAGCCAAGAGCTTCGCGGACCAAGCTGCAAGAGAGGTACTGAGTATTTCTAATCCCTGTAAAATCGTAGTGAGAGATATGAGTAGGAAATGGGCAAGCCTTAGTGAAAGAGGGGTGTTAACTATTAATAAGCTAGCATGTTACTTACCGGACTCACTAGTAAAGTACGTAATCTACCATGAAATATGTCACTTCTTGGAGAAGAAGCACAACAAGAGGTACTGGTCATGTGTTGAGAAAACAATTCCTAACTACAAGGAATTGGAGAGCGAGCTGCGAGCTTACGAGGTTAAGCTGAAAACGAAAGAAGCTTTAACAAACCTTAGGGTTCTAAAATCGTAGTACTGAGGAGAGCAAGCTCCATCAGTTGTGCGAGCCGGTGTCTTAGAGCCTAATCATACGTCCCATGAGTATAAGGTAAACTTAATAAGTGTCATACTTGTCATCTCGGGATATTACAAAGCTGTCTTGTTAAAAGCATATTGTCTATATCTCTCGAAGTAAGACTTGTACTTTCTAATCATTTCACCAGTTAGCACCTTCCTTCTTCTCTTTCTTTCTCGTAGAAACTTATCGAAACCGTCTATCCAGGTAAGCCTTATTTCTACCAGGCATAAACCCAGCATTTTCCTGAAGTCTTCGTGAGAGTTCTCGGTAACGAACTTGAGCAAGGCATTCTCCAAGTACTTGTACTCGCATCTAGAGACGAGTACTTGGAGAGCAAGAGAGCAGTCAACTGCGCCTCTTCTCCGACTAGTTCTAAGTGCTTTTAATCTATCATAGGTCGTGATCAGCTCCGCGAACTCGTACCCTTCGAGGTAGTCGAGCGCTTTCTTCAAGGCATCGCCTGGTACAGCTCGCTGGACAGATACCTCGATAAACTAAACTTCACAATGCCCGGAGCCTTACAGTTTTAACGTAGCCTGACCCCTCTTCACCCTGCTCTCGGAGGCAGGTAAATTGACCCCTTTCCGCCAGGAACCGGTTACGCTGGAGAAATCACTGGTAAATATACACAATAGTCCCCAATCTCCAATGTATGTTAGGAGCCATGAAAGAGGCGTAAGTATTCAATGCCGCCGCCGGGATTTGAACCCGGGTCACGGGCTCGAAAGGCCCGCATACTTGACCGGGCTATACTAC
>JAWAXJ010000108.1:0-4305 GCA_038896955.1 Desulfurococcaceae archaeon | reverse complement strand
TAAACTTGGAGTCAAAGTAATCCAACTGTCCGATGTGTTCCTAGTTGAAAGCGAAGAGCTCTACTCGATCGTAAAGGAGGTCGTTGAAGATGTACTAACAGAGTACTTCGAAGTCTTCTACGGGTTCGAACCACCACTTAAGCCCGAGTACTACCAAGTAGTGGAAGCAATCTATAAATCAAGTAGCATCGATGAAGCTGCTGAAAAGCTGGGTGTAAGTGTTCAAGACCTAGTAAAAAAGGTAGATGAACTCAAGAAGATCGGGGTAGTACCCAAGTGGGCATCCAAGTACACATCCATTAGGAGAATAGCTCAGATCCTGGTTCAGAAGCAGAACATATCAAGTGCTATAGAAGAGAGTAGAAAGCTGGTGGAGTACACAAGGATCCTCAGCGAACAGTTGAGGAACATTCAATTGACACTACAGGAGATCAACAAGCAGATCTCCAAGTTCACTACGCTACTCTCAAAGCTAGAGTCAAAAATACAAGTAATCGAGAGTCAAGAACAAGAACAAGCCTCATCTCAAAGATAACTCATACTCTGCAACTAAAACCTCAAGAGCTTGCATTATTATAGTTGTTAATTGCGCATGAATTTTAAAGAAAAGAGCTCTAGTTAACTAAGATGACTTCAGGAATAGTAGTTTTCCGTTACTTTTTCTTAGCTTCTTTCTTCTCTTCCTTCTTCTCCTCTGCTTTCTTTTCTCCTCTTGCAGGACATTTTCACTACCTTATTCATTAACTATTTATAATTACAAGGAGTTCGTGCATTTAAAAGTCTCGGGTCTTATCCACAAGTGGTACACCATGCAACTAGCCATAGAGGGTATGTTATAGCAATTAAACAAAAAAGCATTGAACTGCTACCAGGATACTACTTGGTCTTAGTAGTTAGAACTGCTCTACCGATCAATAAGCCTACTAGTAGTGCTACTACACCTACACCTATTGTCAAAGCTGGTTGCTGAACTTCAGTTGTCTCTGTGATCGTAGCTGTGATGTGCTTTGTTTCGGTTTCTACGAGTGTCTCTACAACTGTTACTACATCTTTTACCGTCACGTACTCTGTTTCAACAACGATTGATTGAACCGTGAGAGTGGTAGTTCTTTCGACAACCTCCTTCACTACAACAGTTTCTTTAAGAGTCTCTGTAAGAGTTGTCGTAACAGTTTCCGTTATAGTACTGGGTTGCTCGGCCGTGTAGACGGTGAGGTCTATCCATATGGGGTTCGTTATAGCTCTGTTTCCTCTCGTATCGTAGACTATAAGTAGCACCCAGCCGAACCCTCTGTTCGGGTTCACAAGCAGGTGAGCAGGTAGTTCTATATTTACATCGGCTGATTCGCCGGACAGTGATATTGTTCTTACGACTCTCCCAAGACTCCACACTTCAACTCTACTCAAGTTCCAAACAGCGAATAGTTTTGCTGATATAGTTATGTTACTGCTCAGGTCTCTGATGGGTATCGTTGTTCCAGGTAGTGGATTTGTGAAGACGAATGGACCGTAGGTTATGAAGGTTCTTCCGGTTAACTCGGCTCTAGCAAGACCCACTACGCTTGGACCCTCGGGCAAGTACGCTACTACTCTTGGAAAACCACTTCTAGGTGTTGCCCAGACATCGTGTACATCGCTTCCAGCTGTAAGGTACTTCCTGATACCCATGTTCCACAGAGTCATCATCTTGGTGAAGGTTCTGTTGTCGTCTGTTCCCCATGGACCGTTGATCTCAGCTACGTCCCAGTCCTCGTAGTATCCACCTGGTATACTACCTAGTTCTTGGGCTATGAAGAGTCCGCCTATGTACGGGTGGTTTGCTCTAATCACAAGTGCACCAGCTGCACGGGCTGCTTCTATGATCTCCCTCATCGTTCCCTTGAACCTGAGTCTCTCCGGGTAAAGAATCGGGTATGCGTTGAAGTGAGCCCATGGTGGTGATATCTCTACACTACATATGAAAGTCTTGTTCCTCATTGTAGCATAGATTTCTATAACGGGACAGTTTCCAACGAAGTCGTGGTCTGATACGACGATGAAGTCTAAACCGAAAGCGCTCTGAGCTACCACAAGGTATTCTGGTGGCGTTCTACCATCCATGTAGTCTGAGTGATGGTGCAGATCAGCCATGTACCACCCTTGCTCCCATGGTTTGAAGAGAACAGGGATTGTAACGTTGTACTCCTTAATCTCCCCGGACTCGAGTGTTAGGGTTATGTTAACCCACCTGCTCAAGAAGCCCGGTGCCCACCCTACGGACAACGTGTAGTTTCCTGGTGCTAGTGGTAGCGAAAGGTGACCTATGTTGAACGGGTCTGTGTAAGCTGATGTAACAGCAATGTACCTTACTGTGGGAACGTATGACGATGATACTAAAACAACAGCATCCGTATACGCTTTCGTATCTTCCCTAGTGACCCGCAGATTAACGTATCCTGGTGGTTTAACATCGGTGAATTCGAGTGTAACGGTGTCTTCTGGTGCTAGAGTGACGTTAGTATACTTGGAGCTTGGTGCGTGAGCTCTTGCTTCAGCGTAGAAGTTGTATGTTTCAGGAGCTGGAAGCTTCATGGTGAAAGAGCCGTTTATTACCTGGCTCCAGCAGTACGGTCTTCCAGCTATCTCAACCATTAGAATACCCTTCTCAACGAGCTTACCCTCTGTTGTTCTAACGGTGCCCTGAACGCTTGCAACACCTTGTTCTCTGAGTTGAGCAACTATCTCGGCTATTCCGCAGACATTACCTGTTCCGAGAACAATTATCCACGACTCGAAGACTCTGGATTCTCCTGGTTGAAGAGTGACCTGGTAGAAGGGGTCAACCCACATGGTAGCCGCTGATATGTGTGTGTAGTTTGGTGCGTAGAGTCCTACTGCGAAGTGCTCGTGGTATCCTGCAACCCAATCGTCAAGTATGTTCCACTGTGTTCTGGGGCTTGTAACTATTCTCTTGGTTCCTTCACCAGGCACGTATGCCCATCCAACCTCGAAGGTTATAGCTGGTCCCATGATGTGGTTCACGTATGCTACAGTATCTACATTCGTAACGTTTACGATTACCTTGAAGTAGGGTTTACCGGCTTCAAAGATGTAAGTGTAGTTGACCTGTAGTCCTTTCCACTTTCCAACAGCAATAACCGTCACTCTGCTGGGTGATTCATCAATAACCGTGAAACCTTTCTCCAGGTCTATTGTTGCCCAGTTAGCCCAATCGTTTAGTGGGAAACTGAACTGAGCGAGAACATCTGCTTGTTTTTCACCAGCAGGTGCTAGGTCTACGATATGCCCTCTGGGTATACCGAAGGGTGGATCAGTTGTTAAAGCAAAGGCAACAGCGTAGTACTCGTTCATAATGGTAAGGTCTCCTGGACCTACTGCTTCACCTTCCATGATGGGTGTTGGACCCCATACTACGACTACTCCCTGCGTACTACTATTTTGCGTATTAACAAGTAGTGTTGCAGAGCTTAGTAGCAAAGTCACTAGGAGAACTACTAGTCCTGTGTGCTTTCTACTCACACAGGTCACCTTGTGGTGATAATATATCATAGTGTTCTAGTTTAAATACCTAAACAAGACCTAGCTTTAGGTAGAAGCCTGTAGAACACTTCGCTTCGTTCTGATCATCACCAGTTGAGAATTACTGCAGTCTGCTCGTTCCCTGTTCATCACCTATTCAGGCCACTTTCGCCGGTATCACCTCCGGTTTCAGTAGGCGTAAACAACACGTGCTACATTGAAGCGTAGAAGTGCGCCTCGAGCCGAGGTTCTCAACATCAATTATTAACGATATAGGGATCGAGTTGCATACTTTAGACCAAAAGGCTCAGCTACAGCCGCACCAATCACTTGGTCATCCATGCCCGCCGTTGTCATCACCGCTATTTGAAACATTAGGGTAAA
Organism: Desulfurococcaceae archaeon; assembly: GCA_038896955.1. GTDB lineage: Archaea > Thermoproteota > Thermoprotei_A > Sulfolobales > Desulfurococcaceae > UBA285. The sequence goes on along the minus strand of JAWAXJ010000108.1, from coordinate 402 downwards.
GAGTCATAAATAGTGTAGGAACAATGCCTATAGGGGTAAAAGGAAGTTTAGGTAAAAATCGATATGGGCCTTTGATTACTTTTCGATAACGTAGTCTGGTACGACCTCGGGTAACCCCGTTCTCCTGGCGTACCACTTGTTTAGTAGTCTGTGCGCTATCACTAGTATTGCAATGCCTAAGAGCAGTAGAGGTACTCCAATGTATTCGAACGGGTAGAGTGAGACCGCGGCAGCCATCACCAGGTACAGTACTATGGAGACACCTGCTGCTAGTGTACCGTAAGGTATTTGCGTTGCAACGTGGTCTATGTGATCTGCTCCACTGAACATAGAGGACATTATCGTAGTATCACTAATGGGTGATACGTGGTCTCCGTATATTCCACCTCCGAACACAGCACC
>JAWAXJ010000107.1:0-4310 GCA_038896955.1 Desulfurococcaceae archaeon | reverse complement strand
ACATGCTGTGACCAGCACCTCGTATGCTCTCGACATCAGCTCCACCTGGTGCTGCCAGCATATGACCCGGTCGTTGATATCGCTTGTCAAGATCCTTGAGAGGGTGATAGGTAGCCCCTTAGCTTGCACCTCCTCCTCCGTGTAGACGGTGCGGAGACGGGAGGAAAGCACGTCAAGCTCTCTCACCAGACGCCTGTATTCCTCCACGAAGTATCTACTATAGGCTACCGGAATGACCGGTGCCAGGTTAATGATCCTGTTGAGAAGGTTTTCAGCGAAACGCGGAATCGCCCTGTGGTACCTCGCTGGCAAGTTGTGGTCATAAGGGAGGATAATGTCCGCGTAGTCCTTCACCAACCTTAACGGTTTAGCGCATGACTCCCAGTACTGTGCACTCTCTAAGGTTGAAAGGCTATCTTCCAAGAAGAGGTAGATGATTGGGCCATAGTACAGCTCCTGCAGCATGAACGGGGCATCAGAGACGCGGAAAATGAAAAATGGGGGGGCTGCGAGTTCCCCCAACTGGATTGGTGCTTCCATTATGCTTCTCCACGTGTTTACCACTTCGCTCAGCAATGCAGCATCTGGTACCGACCTGGAAATGGAGATGGCTTCAGCGGTTGAAGCGATTTCATTAGTAGGGTAGTATGGAAAAGCAAGCTTGGTAAGGTTGGCTGGGTAAGCGGCTAGGAACGGTAACGAGATAGTGACGTACTGTTTAATCGCCTCTTTTTCCCACGGTAGAGCAGAATCGGTTAGGATTAGGTATTTGGCTAACTCCTCGAGGAAAAGGGCTTCATCTAAAACCTGCTTCCATGTATTCACTCTTTCAATAAGTGAGGCAGACTCGAAAAGAGACCTGAGGAGTTGGCTTTCTTCAATAAGGAAAGCTTGATCGAAGGTGGGTAGCGTAGATGCTAGCTTCCCTATATTCGCTGGGAGCGCTGCAAGGAATGACATTTGAAACCCTTTCCTCCGCTACTGCGTTACACGAAGGAAAGCGTGACCTCTAGAGCCCAGACAGTACCCGCGGTTTTCGTCCCTAGCGGGGCAACCTTCCTATTAATGTTCACGTAGTCATCCCCGGGGCCGTTGGCGACTGTCCACTCGTTCCACTCGAAGTTGGCCTCATCAATATCAAACGTTGCTCTAAACTTTACCGATCCACCGCTGACTACAGGGTACCCCGCGTCCATACCCTTGTAGAACTTATTAGTACCTAGGAGGCCTGTCTGGTCTGCAGACTCGGCAGCATTGCTGTCACCTACACCGATATGCGCGTTCGCGCTGTTGAACGGTGTAAAACCGCTTTCACCGATAACTAGGCGCCAGATATAGTTCTTCCCCTCGTTGAGGAAGATGTTGCCTCGCACCTCCTTTTCCTCTTCAAGTAAGTCCCTGAAGATTGATACTGCCTCCTCCAACGGTGCCCCGCTCCTCAACAACCTGTACACAGCGCCATCCCTATCATAAAATTTGACCACCCTTGTCAATGTGTGGATTTTTACACCCTCCATGCGTACCATCAGTCCCAGTGTATGGCGTTCTCTCTAAAAAGCGTTTCGCCGGGTTTATGGAAGTGGAGAGTGTTTTTATACAAGTGGAGGAGAGAAAGATAGAGTGAGGTTATGCCTGAGTTTATAACGTGGAAAAAGGTGAAAACAGCCCGAGCAGAGCATCTCACATTCCTCTCGCTCACAACTGATCCACCGCTGGTACCCGGTAGGATGTGGTTCCGCTCAGACCTAGGACAGTTAAGGTGGACACCAGACGGTGGAACTACTCTTGTTATCGATCCTCCACCTACGGAGAGCCGTGTTGTTCCACTCGGTGAAAAAGAGCCATGCCCCCCTCCATATCTTTCTACCATCAGTTTCGTGTACAGCATTTTCTTCTCCGGGTTGACGGTAGATCCACCCCTTAAACCAGGAAAGGTGTGGTTCCGCTCAGACCTAGGACAGTTAAGGTGGACACCGGATGGAAGCATAGTTTACATCCTAAGCCTCTAAAGTACCAGTAAAGGAGGTGGTAGGGGTATGGCGCCAGACTTTGAAGTGGGAAGGATGAAGATGATGCCCATAGTAGAGGATTTAATCTTCCTTGGCAGAACTACTGATCCACCGCTGGTACCCGGTAGGATGTGGTTCCGCTCAGACCTAGGACAGTTAAGGTGGACACCAGACGGTAGCACAAGGGTGCTGTTATTCTCAAAGGTGCTGGTCTTAACAACATGGAGCGACACCACGCCGTACTACACGGTGGACTTTGGTAAGACCTCCGGGTATACACCATACACAGCGGCTGTAGACCTGAACGCGCCAGCCACCGGCCATAAGCGTGTACGAGAGACGGCCTCCGGTGGTCTCGACATCCAGTACCACTACGCGCTGCTGAAGGACGCCATCTTGGGTAATAGGATGTTTACCCGCTCTTACGTAGGGGCCTACCATGGCTCAAATGCTACAAGATCTCGCCTCCTCTACACTATTACGCATAGGAATAACATTAATAAACGTACGCGCGACGATACTGTTCCTTGGCTGCGCACTTTATGGAGTATGAGCCTGCTCGGCTACCCCAACGGTTCTTACGGTCGACTGCTAGAGGGTTACATCACCTTCACCAGCCCCCCATCATACAGCTTCTCACCTGCCAACCCTGAGGTCATCTACAACAGGGTAACCGAGATACCATCGACACCCGTCTGGCTGCTCTACGGGTACTTGGACAGTTGGGATACATACTGGTCGCAGTGGGCTTCCCTGCAGGATACTAGTGAGTACGTGTTCACATTAGCTACCAAGCCACCCGAGCTGGAGGTTGTAAGGGAGCTGGAGGTGCTGGCTGGCTTTGAAGCGGTGATAGCTAGGTGGGATGGGGAAGTCAGGCTCTACCTCCGATCAGGAGAGAGAGGCTTGATCCTCCCGCTCGGTCGGAGTGTGGAAGTAATGGAAGTGAAGAGGGGTAGGCTTGCGTTCTCCAGTACCTGTTTTGACAGGGTAAGACAGGGGGGAGAGGGGGGTGGGAGTGATAGGTTTACGGTTACTGTCCGCTTGAAGACGGATAGGGTGGATAGGCACAGGTTCTCGGATAAGTGGCTGCTGCACCTAATCGAAGAAAGAGATGGTGTAACAGTGGTCTTTGGCGACTCGCAGTGGGATGGTGATAAGTACGGCTACTACATCACCGGGTTGCAGTATTAGAGCGGGAGAAAGTGTCAAGTTTAAATAGTTACAATAGTGCTCGCTGCAGGTATGCCGGTCATTGTGAAAAAACTGGAGAAGTACCAGGATACAGTTACACCGCCGGGCTTGAACGAGGAGACTACAATCATTGTAGTAACGCCGCAGGAGAACGTGTATCTGGTGGAGGGCTACTTGGACTTGGGTAACCTTGATGTAGGGGATGCTGTAGTTATCACGGAGTATGTTGCGGTTGACGGGGTCAACTACCGGGTCTTCGGGACTGCGGGAGCGCAAGGGCCTCAGGCTGAGCCAGTGCTTCGTTTTCACACGAAAACCCTGCACCCCTTGATGAAGTATAAGCTGACTTTGACTCAAACCTCTGGTACGGTGAGGAGCTTCCCTTACGCTTTCATAGTTGAAGTGTTGGGAGAGCTATAGCAGCCCCGTTTCTGGGAGACTGTTACCTTACTCTTCCCACCAGACTACTTTGACGCTGTAGTCAGCGGCTGTGAGTGCCGGGTTGGTCAGCTTGATCAATAGGTTTGAATTAGGGGGAATGATGACCCTCTCTCCCGCTTCACCCGCTGAACCGAGGATCCTCACGGCTGTACCACCGGGTGTTAACGTTTCTAGCACCTTTATCTCATCGCTGTAGCTGTAGCTGCCACCGTAGTATAGGTTAGCGCTGCTTGCTGCTGTTGAAGATAGGTTGAGGTTCAAGCGTGGTGCCTGCGTACCGGGGCTTGTGACTGTCGCGTTCCTATAGACGTCTACAGCAGCTACCCCTGTGGCTGCCACTTCAATCACCGCTATGACGGCGCGCCGGTTGGAGGTTGATGGATTGAGGAAAAGTGCTTCTACGCTGGAGCCTGAAGCCACGTCGGTGAACCTTTTCGCGGAAGCGAACGCAGCCTCCCCGTAGGTGCGTTCAGCCCCCCTAGCTTCCACGAGAAGAGGTGTTCCTGGTGCACCCGTGAGCACCGGTTTCGCAACCACTACTCCCACATTACCATACTCGTCAATCGATAGCTGCACCAGTTTTCCATGAATGTCGCGCATGTAGCCGGTGATTGATGCGCCCTCAATGGCGCCCGTGATCTTGACTTGCGCATCGTAACCGAGGTC
>JAWAXJ010000106.1:0-4322 GCA_038896955.1 Desulfurococcaceae archaeon | reverse complement strand
CCGTGGAGGGCATGAGCAGAACACGTGGACATGGCCTGGTAGAACCTCGATAGCTATAGGTTCACAGCCGAGCTCAAGTAGTATCTGCTCCAACACTTCTCTAGTGTATTCAGCAACCCGCCTACAAGAACGTCTCTACGGTACCTAGGAATCCACACAAAGTAGTGGCCACATCAGTACCTAGCATACCTAGTACTCCTAAACTCAAACCACGTCTGAGAGCCACCCTCCACGACTATCCCTAGAATACATTAAAGAATATGAAGCTTGTGAAAGCAAAAAGAGCTATACAGGTACTTCAGAGAGAGGTACACAGAGCTACCGTCACACTACATCCATGAAACAATACGTAATGCATCCACTAAGGGTTCAGCTCTGATATGAGTTTATATTGGTTGTTGTCATTGCCTCATCTCTTTCCCCCGCATCGGTCTTGGATTTGCATCACCCTTAGGGGCGTTCAGGGCGACCCCTAGCACCCTACATCTTGAGCTTCTCGGGAAGAGCCGTCACCTAGACCATCACAGCGGCTCTCGATCCCTCATCGAACAGCCTCCACGTATACTACTACAAGGCAAGGTGCTTACAAATGTTTCGATTACATCAATAAACAAATATGAAACCCGAAACAGTTGCCCGAGGCGTGAGCAATGCTTTAGATGCTATGATTATTATTGAACCCAACACCTGGAATGAAGTACAGGGTGGTGTTGTAGACTACTACGTTGACGTCTACTTCACTACTACACCACCCTATGTTCCCATACCTGAACCCTGGTTCACTGGCACAGCAGTAGCCTCGGTAACAGCGGGTAGCATAGGGCTAAGAACCTACCTGAAGAAACGGAAAACAAAAACGAAAACCAGAGTAGAGTGGATTAAGAAAGCTTCTTCCTCTTTAATACACCCTGCTCAGCTATCCTCGAGTCATAGTTAAGACTATATACTGAGATCATGTCATAGCTAGGATAGTGGAGAGCAAGGTAGAAGCCATGAAAGCATACATAGTGCATCTTTTCACGGTTTGCGGTGGTAGTGGAAGAGTTAGTTTAGAAATAGCGAGTGTACTGCGTGAAAAAGGGTTCAGAGTTACGTATGTAACCAACAGCAAAGATAGTATGAAGAAGTGTGCCGATCTCCTCCAGTTACCGGGAGACTACGAGGTTGTAGAAGTAAAGAGCATGTTCGAGAGAGCACTAGCTCTTACTGGTAGGTTCATACGGTACAGAAGACTAGTGCTTCTCACGAAGGCTTACGAAAAACTTGCATCAATGGGAGTAGATGGTTTAACAGTAGACACGGATACGAACACAGCGTTCAACGTAGACATTTCCTACATACACTACCCAGCAGTACTAAGCACGGTTGAATCCAACATGCTCCACTGGAAACTGTACAACCGGCTTGTTGCTAGAAAAGCACGAAGCATGATGGGTAAACCAAGGCTTGTTCTCGCGAACAGTTCTTGGACAGCCGGGTTGATCAAGGAAACCTACGGGTTAAACGCCGAGGTCCTTCATCCACCGGTAGACGTAGACTACTACGCGTACGAGGGTGGCAGGAAGGAAAGGATAATTGTTACTACCTCGAGGATTACACCCGAGAAGAACCTTCATCTCCTACCACGCGTTGCATCCAAGCTACCAAACTACGAGTGGTACCTAGTAGGCTCTACTGGTTACTCGAGAATAGAAAAATATCTCGCGAAGAGAATAGTAAATAGAATTGAGCATGAGAAGAGAAAACACAACGCCTGGAACTTCCACGTAGTCACGGATCTTCCTAGAAGAGAACTCAGAGAACTACTACAAAGAGCAGTATTCTACATACACCCCCCGTTCCCAGAGCACTTCGGCATATCGGTTGTTGAAGCTATGTCGGCTGGTGCTGTTCCAATAGTGTACAGGGATGGTGGTGCATGGGTAGACGTTGTCTCGGATATTAGCCAAGAACTCGGCTATGTGGAGCTGGGTGAAATCCCAGCTATCATCAGAAATCTTGAAAACAATCCTAGGAAACTAGATGAGCTCAGGGAGACAGCAGTGGAGAAGAGCATGGAGTACAGACGAGAAGTTTTCCAAGAAAAATTCACAAGTATTCTCGAAGAACTACTGAGTCAACAATAACTGCGTGAACTGCAAGTGCTGAGGACTAAAAGCAATAAGCACCACTAAGTAGAAGGCTTTTATGCTTCAACGTGTTCTTGTAGCTAGGTTTTTAATTACTGAGGCCTCTTCTTCTAGTATATCGTCCCAGTTTCTAAGCTTTGGGAATTTAACCTCTTCGGTGCGTGAGCTGAGCACATCAATAGTCTCCTTGGATAGTGCTTCCCCATCACCTTCTCTTACGAGGTGTACTCCACGTATACTTCCATAGTATAACTTCAGCGCGGGTATATTGTAGGCTATAACAGGTGTTCCAAGCATTAACGATTCTGCTACGCTGTAGGGAAAAGCACCCCCATGGCTTGGGTAAAGCATTAGCTTGGCTTCTGCGATCAGCTTAAACCTCGTCTGCTCTAGGAACAACACCGGTTAAAACAACTTTGTCCTCAAGACCAAGCCTCCTGGCGAGCTTCTCAACTCTCAGCCCGAGTTTCTCACCAACGTAGCCGGTTGTAATTAGCTTCAGCGAGGAGTAGGTTTTTACTATCTCCTTGAAGACGTGCAATCCTTCAATGAAGCCTTTTAATGCGTCAACTCGCCCACCTAAAACTACGTGGTTTTTCCTCTCCCTGGTGTGCTCTCTAATGGTTTGAATAAGCTCAACATCCCGGTGATCCAAGGAAACACCGGGATCTAATATAGAATTTACTGCTGAACTCTTCACCCATTTCATGAACAACCGCTCTACTAACAGCTAGTAGCATGTCGTAGCTGTAGAGAAGACTCTTCATAAGCCTTGACCATGCTACAAGTAGCTCAAACCTTGTTCTAAGCTCTCTGATAAAGCTTCTCAACTTATCATCAGCATAGAGCTCTTGATACCACAGCTCAAATGCCTTTACTATCTGTTCTCTTCTTCTTTTGTCATGGTATAATAAAGGTAGTTGTAGCATAGCTAACCCGCTTGCTGCAGCTTCCGCAGCTATAGTTATGCTGTTAGCGGGAGCTTTAATCTACGCTCCAGCAACAGCGCTGCTAGGTGAGAGTGTTGATAACAGTGGAGTTGCCACAGTGTTCTCGTACTACCGTTTCCCCTCTGCTGTTGCCTCAGCTATAGGGTCTTTCGTCTTAGGGTACGTATCCACCTACATGGGTATCGAGATGCTCATAGTACTCTGTATTCTAACCTCCATTGTATGTTTAGCACTAGGGTTCTTTCTCAAGGAAACAAGTGTTAAACGTAGTGGTGCTGGAGCTTTGAAGGAAACTTTGAAGCAGCTCAAGTACGCTGGTTACGCGTTTAGAACCCCGTTGTTCATGATCCTCGGAGTCGCCATAGTCGTTGTTGGTGTAGGAGCTGGTGTTTTCTCAGTATACTTCCCCATACCCATGTTCTTAAGCAGATCCCTTGGATTCAGCGATGTTGAGAATGGAACAATCTTCGCTGCAAGTAGCCTAATTTCAGCTACTGCGTTTACCTTCGTGGGCTTCATCGTTGACAAACTAGGCTGGCTCAAATCATTCATTGCAGCACTCTCCGCGGAAGGAGCTCTAATACTCGCATTCTCCGCGATTTCAGCACTCACGATACCCGGGGTTACAGCGTTGTTAACAGCGGTGTTCGTGTACGCTTTACTAACAGTATTCTCTGCGTTTGACCAAGTAGCTGGAGATCGAATGCTCATTGATGTAACCCGCAGGGAGGCCAGAGGTACAATCATAGCTTCACTTGCATCCCTATCGCTTCTATCAAGAGTTCCAGCTCCCTTGATCAGAGCAGCAATAGCAACTAGAGGAGGCTTTCAGGCCTCTATAGCGATGGCGTCAGCATCGTACCTCACCGGTGCGTTACTAATGTCAATACTAGGGAGGATCGCGTGTGGAACTAAAAGGGTTCCTCAAAGTTAAATTAAAATTACGTTGAAGAAGTCCAGAAGCGAATAGCGGAGAAAGCAGTAGGGTGGTGTTAAAGGTGATGCTGGTTTTAGACTTACAAGCAAATTATGCGTTAAAATAAACATCGGTAATGCAGGAAAAACTACGGCAAAGGATAAGACATCACCTATGAAAGAAGACTATAAAACTCTGTTAATAATGCACCCTAAACGGTATTAATCTCAATCAAAGCCAGTATCTTTCCCTGATATCCCCCCTCTCGCGGACATCTCTACACGCTTTCAATCCTTATCTATCCTTCAAAGAATAACTCAGAGTCCT
>JAWAXJ010000105.1:0-4341 GCA_038896955.1 Desulfurococcaceae archaeon | reverse complement strand
GAGGCCACCGAGGGTGTCGTAGACAAGTATGAATTAACCGTTACGATTAAGTTTGTAGACGACACCACCATAACTAAAAAAGTATATCTCTACGAGGGTTTAGCCGATGCGGTAGTAGTGGCGCTTGAGTACCCCGCTCCTGCAAAGGCTGGCGACAAAGTCACGATTAAAGTTGCAACACGGTCTCAAGGTTATGAGAAAGCTGATAAAGGACTACCCTTAGTCATCTGGGCCGTAAACCCAGATGGTGATAACGTTAAGATAGCTGAAGTTGTAACAGATGCTAATGGTAAAGCCTCAGCAACATATACGCCTACAAAGGCTGGTAGCTGGACGTTTAAAGCAGACGCCGTTATAGATGCAGAATCAGTTGGGGCACAGTTGACACCTGGTATAGAGTCTTTAACAGTTGTACCTGCTGCTCCGACTAAGGTCGTTGTTAAAACTCCATTTGACGAAGAAGGCTATACAATATCCTACCTTACAGAAGACTCATTCGAGATTACGGTTTCCGTTACAGATAAATACGACAACCCCGTCGCTATGGAGGCGGGAGTAACAGCTACTGTGACATTAACGGCTACTAAGGGTACACTTATAAGCACTACTACAACAATACCTGCGGGTTCCGCTGAATCATTATCCGTGGTATACGAGCCTGATCCACTATATGGTACATATGCAATGATATCTGCCAAGGTTTCAGTCCCATCAGGTACGTATGCTGGAACTTACAGTGGTACTTCTAAATCGCTTAGAACGTCGACATTCGCAACCGAAATGACAACTACAATAACTCCCAATGTTTCAACTGAGGTTGAAGCTGGAAGGTATGCAACCATCACTGTAACGCTAATTCCTGCTCAGAAGGGCGTTCCAATCAGGTTTGAGGTTACCGCTGAAGGCTATGCAGGTAGATTTTCACCAGTTTCTACAACTACAGATGGAGATGGCAAGGCAACCACTAAGCTCTATGTAGATACAGAGGCATATAAAACGACGACGGTTAAAGCTATCGTATCCAGACCCGTGACGACAGATCCAACGGCTACTTTTGAAGTAGAATCTGCAGAAATAAAGACCACACCAGGTATGATTTACAAGCTTGGTATAGAGATCGCTCCCGAGGCTGTTGAGCCTGAGGGTACGGCTGACATCAAAGTTTACCTAGCGGATAAGTATGATAATGAAGTTTCTGAGAACTCGTTCAAAGCGGCCATAAGAGTGACTTTGTCTGCTACTGGTGGTGTACTTGAAGAGGAAATTGTAGACATAGGGCCTCTTGATACTAGCGTTACGGTCGGATGGACTGCTCCAGCGGTCTTAGGCAAGTACGTTATAACGGCTTCGACAACGCAGTACGGGTTGGCGTCGGCATCAGCCACGATACTCGTCACAACCTTAGAGCCTATAATAAACATTACACAGCCAGCTAAAGACACAACTGTCACTACGACTGAGAACGTCACAACCGTCTACATAGCAGGGTGGGCTAAGCCTTCACCTGCAGCCGAGACAGGTACAGTCATATCTCTATTCAAGTACAGCCTTAACGGTGCTGCCAACGTTTCAGTTCCGATAGTCAGTATAGAGGATAGTAAGGCATTCTTCAACTTCTCATTAACGCTAGATGTGAATAAGACATACAAGGTAACCGTCTACGCTATAGACTCTGCGGGCTACGAGGCTAAAGCCACTAGAACGATAACTGTTGCCTATGCTCCACCAGTACCAGTTATGCCTACTACAATAACTGATGCCAAGACCGATAAACCCAGCTACAGTAGTGGTGAAGAAGTCAAGATAACTGCAACTATAACGAACAATGCGACGGTCAGTAAAGACGTGATCATAAGGATAACGTTTACAGACCCAACAGGCGTACCACAGTACCCGATATACGAGCTTAGGGTAACGCTTGTAGCAGGCCAGTCTATAACGCCTACTGCTACATACCTGACTGGAACTGCTAAGGGAACCTGGACAGCCAAGATAATGGTTGTAGATGCCGTGACCGGTGAAGCCATAGCAGATCCTATAACACTGACGATAACGGTCGTCTAAGAGGGAGGAGTAGACAATGAGGTCTAGTATCGCTCTTAAAATCCTGCCGTTACTTCTAGTGGCTTTGCTACTTTTAGCGACTCCAGCGACAGCAGCAGTCATAACGGTAACAGTCACGACGGATAAATCATCGTACCTCTTAGGTCAAGTCGTAACAATAAGCGGCACGGTTAAGGAAGACAACGTGGCTAAAGCCAACGTCTACGTGAACGTTGAGGTTAGAGACCCAGCTGGGACGTTAAGGTTTGCAGACGTTGTTAAAACAGGTACCGACGGAAGCTACACGACGAGCTTCAGACTCGCTGAAACCCTACCCACAGGAACCTACACGGTCAAGGCCGTATATGGAGGCGTTTCTAAAACTACGTCGTTCACCGCTTCATCAGCTCCAACATTCACAGTGACGCTGACTCCTGAGACAGCAGCAGTACCCATAGGTCTCTACGACTCCGTGAACGTCCAGGTCGACGCAGTAGGTGCATACACTTACAAAGTGACCCTAACTGCTACGACCGTTGAAAACTTATCCGTAGAATTCATAAACGCAACAGGTACGCCAAGCTTCAGCTCAATCGCAGTAGTGACAGCGTCACTTGAAGCCGCGAAGGGAACATACCGGATAACAATCACGGCAACTGGTGAAGACGGCACCATAGTGAGCAAAACACTCACAGTGGTCGTCGTAGACGCTCCTCCAGCTTTGTCAACGCTAATTTCAGAAATAGGATCGCTCAGCAAATCGCTGGATTCGCTCAATAAAACACTCACAGAGCTTAAAGGCACAGTTGGAACGTTAAAGGCAGATATGGACGCGGTTAAAGGCTCTATTACGGGTTTAACATCAAGGCTTCTCACAGCTGAGACGAATATAGAATCGCTACTGAGCGATGTGAGAAGTCTAAGGGACTCGGTCAATGCACTACGCGACAGTATAGATGCATTAACAAGAAGGGTCAGTAGTGTTGAAGGCTCCGTAGGCGGAATAAGCGGAGCAGCATACGGCGCGATAGTAGTCGCAATAATAGCCTTAGTAGTCGCAATCTATGCACTCTTAACACTACGTAAGAAAGTAGCATAAATAAACCGGGCATAATAGGGCTAATCCCCCATTTTTTTCCACACTTAACGTGGCAAACGCTCATCCTACGGTTATTAATCTGGTGAAAACTTAAATTCTAAACCGCCTATAAAGTAATCGATGCCCGTCAGTAGAAAAGCATTGGACTGGCTGGAAATGGCTGAGGATGAATTTAAAGACTGTGAGAGAGACTATAGGGACGGGCGTTACCCAAGCGCTGTCTATCATGCTGAGCAATGTGTTCAGAAAGCCATTAAAGCCGTTATTATAGCCTTAGGTTTTGATCCTGGTAAAAACCCACAGACCAACTATCGTCCTTAAATCCCTTATAGCTGGTGGACTAGTGGATTTGAAGAAAGACTACATGCAGTTATTGGATAGAGCGATTTCATACCCAATAACTTTGGAAGACCAGGGAACAGTACCTAGATACGGCTGGGAAACAGTCGATAGGATAATTAAGCCTAGTGAAATCTACGATGAAGAAAAGACAGCCCTACTCATCAACAACGCCAAAGCCGTTTTGGAAATAGTTAAAAAGCTCATCGGTGGTATCGATTGTTAAATCTTCCGAAACTAAGGGCTAAAGCCTATGAAGAAGTCCTTAAGAAATACCTTACACTAGTTCTTAGAGATGGTAGAGCCGCAGGCTTAATCCTCTACGGTTCTCTAGCCAAGGGCTTGGAGAAGCCCTATCCGGAAAGCGATATAGATGTTTTAGTGGTAGCTGGAAATATTCCAAAAGACCTCTTTGAGAGGAGGATGATGGCTTTAAAGATTAAGGAGGACTGTCTGTTAATTGAAGACATATGGATAACCCCCGAAGAGCTTATAGACGCTGTTAGAGGTGGATGGGGTTTAATACTAGATGCATTAGAGGACGGCGTTGTAATCTACGATAGGAATGGAACCATAGCCGAGGCTAAAAACATCTTAAAATTGAACTATAAAAGATTGGGAAGAATTTGGATTCTGAAAACCTAAAATTTTTCATCGTAATTATTCTGAGATCATTCTTAGACATAACCTTAAATAAAAGCCATAGATTAAGAACGAAAATTTATCTTCACATGCGTTGCAACTTTTCAAAGTAGACTCTTAATATCTTTAATGAGTTTTCCGACTTTCTCCATCTCGACTTTCAACTGCTCTATGTCTATTATGCCTTCGTAGAATGTCTCTCCATGTAAGACTTTATA
>JAWAXJ010000104.1:0-4355 GCA_038896955.1 Desulfurococcaceae archaeon | reverse complement strand
GGGATGCTTTAGCTGCTGCTCTCAAAGCGTACAAGCTCATGAGACCGCTTATAGAGGAGGTTGAATCGAAGATCAGAGACATAGCTGGAGTTGAACGAGATGTTGTCGTTGTTGAAGTGCTCAAGGGTAAGCCCTTAACGCACGTTCTCGAAGAGATCTTCGCTAGGATACTGGCTAGTAAGAGGACTAGAGAGGTGGTTTACGAGGAGATAAGAGAGAAGCCTTGTCCTGATGTTGAAAAACTACAAGTTAAACAGCGAGAGCTTGAAGCCTTGATCAGAAGACTAGAGGAGGAGATCAAGTCGAAAGACGAGGTCATCAGGAGTCTTGAGCTGGAGTTAAAGATGGCATCAAAGAAAGCTCTCAGCGAGGAATGCGAGAGAAGAGTAAACCAGCTGAGATCTATGGTAGATCACCTCAGAAAGGTTCTCGAAGAGAAGCTGAAGGCTATGGAGGTCCTTAGCGAGAGGAACAGAAAACTAGAGGAACTAATCCTCGAGTTAGCATCTGGTAAACTCATTGTTGCTATCAAGAATCCACGCAACACATGCCCCGAGTATCCAGTATACGTAGATGACCCCAGGAACATCTCTCTCTACGTGGAGTGTGCTAAGAGCAGAAAAACAGCCATACTAGTACCGATGGGGTCGAAGATAGACTGGATGAACCTTAGAGTACCCGTAGTAGAGGTCTCCGTTGTTTACGATTCAGGTAGCTACGTTATCGTTGAATCGAAAGTCCTAAGAGAAGCACGCGATATGTGGAGGGTTATCGAAGAGGTTGAAGCACGTGAAAGACGTGAAAGGATTTTAAAAATGATCAAGGAGTACCAGGAGTCTCGTCGTCTCGGAACTCAGTAGAGAGATACCTGCTCGTTTATTACAAGTTCCGTTGTTTTCCTAATATTCGCTAGCAACTCGTCGACAACACCTGTAATATCGCTCTTCACGTGACCTGGTATTTCGAGTATGCTCATGTCTCTGGGAACAAGCTTTACGCTTGCTATCAGTGGCTTATCTATGGGTTTACCTATTTGACTCAAAAGCTCAACGTAGACGTCCTCGAAGAGATCGCTGTGCTCAGCGTACACCTTCTCGGCAATGAGCTTTGCGAGGACGTTGTATATCTTCCCCACGTGGTTCACCGGGTTTTTGCCTGCTGTTGCCTCGATGCTTACAGGTCTCATAGGTGTTATTAAACCGTTTGCTCTATTGCCTCTACCAGTTGCACCATCGTCTCCGTGCTCAGCCGATGTTCCTGTAACAGTCAAGTAGAAGCTGTCTCTCTCCGGTATATCTGCAGTGTTTACGTATATCTTGACATCGTACTCTGGTGCTATGCTGTGAGCAAGGGCTTCAACTTCTTCAACGATATCCTCCTTCACCTTCATGTACTCGTACTTGTCTCTAACCTCTCTGTCTATGATCGCTGCTGCAACCGTTAGTACTACTTGCTTGTCTCTTCTCAACCCCATAACTTTCACGTCTTCTCCTACAGCTGCATGCTTCTTCTTGAACTCCTTGCTGTTGAGCAACCTCTCAGTTTCGTAAACGAGCTTCTCGAGAACAGTTAGTGGAGCGTAACCAACACCCATACTGGTGTCGTTCGCCAATGGTACAGCTTCTTTACCAGCTTCGAACACCGCGACGAGATCAGCACTACCTTTTCTAACCTTGTAGTCAACTATTACGTGGGTATCCGGATCCAGGTACCTGAAGTTCTTTCTAATCCAGTCCTTAACCGCTTCAACGATCAGCTTACCGTAGGGTACACTGTACGTTGCTCCTCCTAATCTCACCTCTGTTGTAGCTCTACCAGATACTACTATGTATATGGGTTCAAGCACTTCACCGCCACCAAACCGAGGACTAGCTTGTCCACCCACGAGAAGCGTTTTATCAAGGTTGTGATGCAGTATTGTACCGAACTCCTTGAGGTAATACTTGCAGAGCGCTCTAGAAGCAGCTTCGCTAGCAGAGTCCGCTATGTAGTCCGGGTGCCCTAAACCCTTTCTCTCAACAAGTTCAACTCGCATATGCCTAACGCTCTGCATTCTCAAAAGCTCAACTTCTATGTTTCTCGAAACCCCCACCGCTAAAACACCACAACCGTACGAGTTCTCTCTTATTGGGGAATTTTATTTAAAGTTTTTAAGCTTAAATTGAGGGCTTTCATGTATCCTTCAACCACTATTTCAACGATGTAATCAAAGAGGTTAACGTTGCAAATGTTCCCCTGTACGCTAATTCTAAGCAAACTCATCTAGGTGAAAGAAATCGTGCAGATACCCTGGTAAACGCTTCAATCTCTACGAAGCGTGCTGCATCTCGACTCATCATGTTACTCTAGGGCTTCCTCCCGGTTACCGGTTTCCTCGCAGAATGCTTCTCCAAGCCCTTCTCCATACTCTACGATCCGAGAGGGGCCTGGTAAAACTTCGAGTACATGCTCTGCCTTGACGTTGAACCTTACTTTGGACTTCCTGGATGCGAGCTCTGAGAGAAGTCTTGCAACCTCCTCGGCAACTCTGTTAGACTCCTCATCGCCGGGTACAAGAACCACGTAAGATAGTGATGTTTCTTTTACAACGCTCGGATTTCCCGCGAAAACCTTTACGTAATCTCCGTAAGTAGGGTCACAGAAAACCCTAAGACCTACACCTAGCCTCAGTGGGACTGTGATGTAGTGTCTCTCACCGTACACCATAAAAGCTCCTTTACCAAGGTATTCGCCTGCAGGTGGCGTTTTGGAAACCTGTTTCCCGTGAACCCAGTAGACTTCTACGTAGCTGAACCCGGCTTTCCATGCTCTAGAGTAGCATGCAGCTATTACAGCTGCGTCCTCCAGGTCTTCACGCGATGGTTCACCAGAGTGCTTGATAACCACCGTTGCAGGAGCACCATGTATATCTGCGTGAAGAAAGTAGTAGTCATCTCTGAGGTACTTCCTCACGAGAGACTCGTTCTGCGAAGCATCTCTACCGGCTACCACGAGGAACCCGTTTCTCGTAATGCTCCACCTGTACTTCTCGTACCAGTACCTTGGTGAGGGCTTAGTGTAGACTTTTATGGAAAGCTCCTTCTCCAGCTCCAGGCTCTTCTTCTTCAGCTCCTCCAGAGCGATTCGTGCTCTCTCGAGCTTCTTCTCGAGTTCACCACGCTTTCTCTCGAGCTCTACCACCTGCTCAGCGAACCCCGCTCTCACGCTGAACTTCAGCTCAACACCAGAGACTCTCACTACGATTAAACCAGTTTTTTCGTCGTAGCTTTCAACGCCGCATTCTCTCACAGCACTCCATCCCCTTTCAGCTCTGGCTTTACGAGCACACTCAACAGTGTTCTCCAAGGTCACGTAGTTCTCGTATATCAAGTTGAGAACCCTAACTACGTCTTCAAGATCCCTTCTGTACTCCTCCACAAGCTTCTCGTGTTCGATTAGACGCTTTCTCCAGGCTTCAAGCTCCTTCTCCAGATGCTTAGCTCTCTCGAGCAATTCCTGCTGTGCTTCGAGCTCTGAGAAGTATATGTCTAGTGCTTCGTCGAGTTTTGCTACTTCCTTAACCTCAAGTTCATGAACCTCCGTGAATAGTCTCGGCTTGTAGGGTGTATAGGCTTCAATACCCTGGGAACCGTACACAAGGTACCCTTTACCCTCTGCAGACTCCTTCAGCAGAGCCTTGTACTCCTGAACAATCTTCTCGAGATCGCTTCTACTTACACTTGCTGGTCTCTTCGACTTATACTCGTAGAGTCCTGCTCTCAGCAGTAGTTCCTCCGCTACGTAGCCGGGTAATCCCCAGTTGTACACTACGTTCCTGACCATCTCTCTGTCCTCCAGCAGAGACTCGAGAAGCTTTGCTTCATCCCACGGAGGTATTCCACGTGGAGGTGGGGGTTTGTAGTGCAAACCGGGTTTAACAGCTCTGTCCCTGAACTCCTCGAACCTCGAAGCGTAGAGTATCTTGTCATCAGTATTTGTTACAACCCAGAGCCCCCTTGGTACAAGCTCAACGTAGTTTCTGAGCCTGGTTTTGCCACGCAGAACGTTGATAACTAGTATTCTCTCCCACCACGGCATGCTGAGCTCTACTACTTTACCATCACGTAAATGGGCTCTGATGAACTGAGCAAACCTGTCCACTCCTTTCTCACCTGGCTCTGTGCTGGAGAAGTGCACGCGTTGACCGGGTTCGATCTTGAGGAGCCTGGTTGTCCCAGCGCACCTTAGCTTAAGCAGCCACGCGTACTTGTACCTGTAAGCGTTGTCCACAAAGCACTCTCTGAGCGTATCAGCGTTTGAAACAAACCATGCATAAACGTCTACTATGTCCATGGACTTTTTGAGCATTGCATGCG
>JAWAXJ010000103.1:0-4389 GCA_038896955.1 Desulfurococcaceae archaeon | reverse complement strand
TCGAGGTCGTGGAGGAGAGGGAGCGCAGGAGGAGGACTTAGACGTGAATTCATTCGTTAATTGACGAAGTACTTGCGGAGGGCTTGTATGACGTTTCAGGAATGCCCAAGCCCCTCAAAGGGGATTATCCCAGATCTCAGGTGCTTGTATTTGGATTTGAAAATTTATGGGATCATCTTCCATTTTCTAGCGAGAAAGGATCCTCAGATCCGTAAAGAAAGCTGAAATTTAGCTCAGTCAATTGTATGCAACGTTCTGCAACCGTTTTAGCGATAAGACTTTTATATCTTCGCTGCTAGAGGTCCATGCCCCCTTCGGGGGGCAGGTGAACATCATGAGGAAGGCATACGTGCTGGCAGCGTTCCTGGTGCTGCTGGGAGCGAGCCTGCTGCCCGCTGCAGCGTACCCGATACACCTCTTCCCGCAGCCCTTCGTCAAGGACGGCACGATAGACTACGACTTCGACGGCATGCCTGACGTAGCCATAATATTAGGTAGTAAGGCAGCGCCCGAGGACGTCTTAGGGGCAACGCTCATAGCGGCGAAGATGGGATCGCACCTCTACTTCACGAACGCTCTGTGGGTGGATGCGAAGCACGCCGCTGAGAACGGCATCACCTTATATCACGGTAGCTTCTCGGCGCAGGCCTACGGGCAACGCTACCAGGCGCTGGACCTAGTGGGTAGCTGGGAAACCGATTACCTATTCAAGGGCTTCCTCTGGAGCTGGAACTGGGAGGATGGTGGTCCCTCTCCATTTAGGATGGTCTACCCGCTCTTCAAAAACTACGTCTTCGTGCCTGCTGGTGTAGTCAGCGAAAAGAATCCAACTAAGATAAGTTACAGCATTGGTAGGAGGTTTAACACCACCGAGGTGAAGGAATGGGTGGTTTTCGCCCCTGGCTACTTCCCACCTGCCTACAACACTTACGAGAAGGAAACATACGCGGTAGCTCTGGAGCTTGACTGTCCGGGTACTTTCACGTTCATGGCCGATGCCTACGACAGCAGGCTCGACTACGAGCAGGACTACGTCGGCACGATAACTTACACCTGGAGCCACGCGGGCTTCTACTTCATACACCCGCTCAACCCGATAGATATAGAGGAGGGCACAAAGGTGGATCTGCCTTGGCTCGGCTACACGCTAGTGGCTAAGAAAGTTGACGTTAGCGACCTCGGTGGGACCTACAGCGTCGGCTTCACCGTTTACAAGCTCGGCACGACGACGCCAGTCGACTACTTCAACATAGAGACCATACCCAATAGAGGCATACCCAGGGACGACGACCCAGCCAGCTTCAACTTCTACCTCTACAGCATAGTTCACCGCGATCTCTACATACTCGCTAACATAGACGATGATAATAAAAAGATCGTCGGAGACAATGAGAGACTCACCACTTACTTCGGCATAACAGTGAGGGACGTGGATGCCCGCTTGGACATAGTGACGATGGACTTCTACTCCCTCATACTCGCTCCGAACATCTACCCAGGCTACGGTAGAAGAACTAGTGGTACTGGTGATAGAGCATACGACTGGGACAACACGAGATGGTTCTTCAAGAGCGTCTACGGGTGGCCTCACCCACGCGGAAGTGACTACGAGGATGCCGCAGATGAGGATATAGGAAGCACGAAAGTGGATGTGATAATCGAGTACAGTACCTACCCTGACCCGAGCGGGCCAAGGGTGTTCGCTGGAGGCAACATGTACCTAACCTTTGAATTCACTAGGACGCCTCCCTCCACCTTCAAGGATTCCAAGGGTTACGTAGTGGATACTAGCAAAGTCTTTGGGCCATGGATGAGCAAACTAGCTAGCGATGAGACATTCCTAGGAATAAGCGGATACTTCAACTCTTGGGAAAGCAGATATGAGTGGTACGTGGTGGTGAAGAGCGGTACCCTGAGTGCTACGCTCTTCGTCCAGAACGAGACTGGATGGTACAAGCCTCTCAACATGGACGGCAAGCTCTTGGTAGGCGGCAAGGAGCTCTGGTTCACTAGCGTGGTCAGCGGTGTGGTCATCGTCTACCAGGAGTGCCCCGCTCTGCCGCCCACCGTCGGAGCTGAGTACTGCGGCCCGCAGTGTGGGCCGACATGGGGCATATACAACTTCACTCAGAGAGAGGAGATATTGACTGAGAGAGAGTGTAAAACATTCGTGGATGACACGGCGAAGGGTGATGTAGTAGAGGCAGATGAAGATAATGAGTGGGACGAGGATGATGATATGCTTTCAGGCTACGTTTCTGCGTACATTGACGAAGATCGTCAATGTGTTAAGTCATTACGCTATCAGCTGATATACGCAAACGCAGAGGATGAGGACGTGACGAAGGCCGTGTGGCACTGGCAGCTCAACTGGTTCTACCCGATAAACGCCACTGGCGTATTCGCCGGCATCTATGACAGGGTCGAGGACCGCGACAAGGACGGCGTCTTCAGGGGAGCAGCTGAGCTCGTACCGGTAACGACGCCCGAGGGCAGGACAGTGTTCGAGGACGTGACTCCCGATGCCTACAAGGACCTGTACTTCAACTTCGCCAACCCCGAGGAGGTGTACAGCTTCGTCAGGGCTCCCATAGCCTACATGAGCGACTGGGTCTTCGACGGCAAGACCTTAAGCGGTGAAGTCAAGGACAAGAAGCTCATACTCGTGGGTGGTCCTCTGGTCAACAGCCTCGTGAAGTACCTGAACGACACGGGCAACCTCTACATACTCTACAAGACCGATGGTAAGGTGACGTGGCTCTACAACCCGGATGGCGCTGCTGGTGAGAGGGACATAAACCTGACCTACGCCCTGAGCCTGATAGACCCGACCATAGATCCCGCTTACGTCTACAAGATAGAGGGCGGCAACGGTCTGGGAGTGATACAGTACGCTAAGAGCAACCCGTGGAACCCGGACAGGGAGATACTCGTGGTAGCTGGTACAGATAGGTTCGGTACGCTCAGCGCCAGCATAGCCCTAGCCGATCCGACGAAGCTGGCTAACATAACGATAAGCACGTTCTACAACGCCGGCGTTGGCAAGACAGCGCCTGCCGTCATAGTGATAGGTATAAGGCCCACGACCGTGCCAGCTAAGGTAGTGATACAGCCAGTGCTCGTCGTACCGGTGGGGCTGCCCAGCAGCTAAACCCCTCCCCTTCTTTTTAGACTATTGCCTCCGATAATTTTGCCTCCAGCCTCAATCTCCCTTATATACTAGTCCGGACCCACTTCCCTATGCGACTTAAGTCCCTCCCGCTGTTGCTCCTGCTCCTCACACCAGCGCTTCAACTGCAAGCGAGCTCAACGATAGAGAAGGCCGTCGAGGGGCCTATGGCGAGCGTCTCCAGGATTCCTGAGTTTAAATCCATAAGCGAGGTGCCCAGGGGGAGTTACGGGTTCGTTAACGGCGTGCTCTACGTTGATAAGAGCGGTTTCACGTTCGGCGCCATCCCGGACCTGGAGTTCAACATATACGCTTCCCTCATACTGGGGGAAGCCCTGCAAGCTCAGAACTTCGCCAACCTGGATCCCAGCACGGTAGCTGCCGCAAGGAGTAGGCTCTCCTCAATAACAAGCTGGCTCATCCAGAGCGCCATCGAGGGGGGATGGGGCTCAGATATAAGCGGGAAGCTCATCGATACCTACTTCACGTCGCTCGCCGTTAGGGCCATAGCTCTAGCCATAGTATCCGGAAGCCTGCCAAAGGAGAAGCTGAGCGCCCTCTCCAGCTCCGTTTCAAAGCTGGTAAGCCTACAGGACGAGGGAGGCGGTTGGGGTAGGGTGCCTCAAGCGGACATTTTCCAGTACAAGCAGCCGACACCCACCGTTAGCGCTACGGCGCTGAAGGCCCTCCTAGCGGCTAGGGAGGCCGGCCTGAGGGTACCCGATGCCAGCGTGAGCAGGGCCCTGAGCTACCTGGCCGCCACGGCCACCAGGTCCGGGAGCATGGTCTACTGGGAGGAACCGAAATCCAAAACGCTTTACGTCACCAGCGAGGTGGCTGATGCGATAGCTGAGGCCCTCTATCAGGGATACAGCTTCGATGAATCACTTCTGAGGGGCCTGATAAACTACCTAGACGCTAGCGTTAAGCAGGCCTACTCCTCGGGGACTTACGATTACATGACTGCCTCGGCCCTCAGCACGCTGGCGAAGTTCTCCTCACTTGGCTACTTGGAGACGGATAAGCTGATATCGAATTACGAGGTCATGATAGTGGACCTGGCCAATACGATGAGGCCCGATGGCCTATTCACGGACTTCCCCTTCATCTGGCTCAGGTACTCCTACACCTACCCCTACGTCGCCGTCTTCGCCAACTGGCTGAGGGTCTCCTCCGTGTCTTCGACGGCCTACTTCGTCGGAGGCTACGGTGATTACTCA
>JAWAXJ010000102.1:0-4390 GCA_038896955.1 Desulfurococcaceae archaeon | reverse complement strand
GTTGTATACTAAAGTAGTACAACGTTGAACAAGTGGTATAGTATGAGTAGAGATCAGCTCATTGGGTGGTTACTGTTCGCAGCCTCCTTAGCTGTAGTTATCATATACGTATGGTTAATGTGGTTCGCCAACGAAGAGCTTTCCAAGATCGTAGTAAAGCTGACTTTGACCATTGCCGTAGTGGCTGTTCTCGGAATACTAGCCTGGATAGGATACACGCTGGCTACGACGCCTCCTCCTAAGCCAATAGAAGAAATAGAAAAGGAAATAGAAGAAGAACTCAAGAAGCTCGAGCAGGAGGAAAAACAGCAGAAGCAACCTGAAACTGAAAAGAAAGAAAAATAGTTTTTCAGATCTCAGCACTATTACCCTTGATATTCATTGTTTTCAATGGGTCAAAGACTTGAGCATACTTCTACCTCCAGGGAGCAGAGTAGCACTACTGGGTAACGAAGCCATAGCTCGCGGTGTGCTTGAAGCTGGAGTATACGTGGTTACAGGCTATCCTGGAACGCCTTCTAGTGAAGTCATAATGACGTTACAAGAACACAGCAAAAACCTTGACATTTATGTAGAATGGGCGGTTAACGAGAGAGTAGCATTTGAAATAGCATATGGTGCTGCAATAAGCGGAGCCCGCGCAATGGTAACAATGAAAGCTCCTGGTTTAAACGTAGCATCAGACCCCCTACTCTCAGCTGCATACTCAGGTGTGGACGGAGGACTTGTCGTACTAGTAGCCGATGACCCTGGTCCCCACACTACCCAAACAGAACAGGATAGTAGATGGTATGCAAAGCTCGCGAAAATACCGATGATCTCCCCTTCCACACCCCAGGAGGCAAAGGACTATGTGAAAACAGCTGCTGAGATCAGCGAAGAGCTCTCACTACCCGTGATTCTCCGGACAACTACACGGGTAAATCACACAGTTGGAGAAGTTGTCTTCGGCGAACTCGAGAAACCGCGAAAATTCAGAAAACTCGTCAAGGACGTTGAACGCTACGTAAGAGCAGGAATGATGTGGAACCTTGAAAGGCATAAATGGTTAAATAAGCAACTAGAACGAGTTGAAGAAATATCTGAAAAGTATGGACTGAACGTGTGCAGGGGTACAGGTGATGTATGCGTAGTTACTGAGGGTTCTGCTTACAACTACGTAGCCGAGATCGTGGAGAAGCACGGTCTTGATGTAAGAATAGTTAAACTCGGATTGCTGTACCCGTTTCCACGAAGATTCATTTTAGATAATCTCAAGAACTGCAAAGAGATTCTTGTTGTCGAAGAACTTGACCCCTATGTTGAAGAGAACCTAAAAGTGGTTCTCTATGAAGCTGGTGTTTTAATACCCGTGAAGGGAAAAGCGTCGAGAAACATTCCCCTAGAGGGTGAACTAAACCACGAGGTAGTTGCTTCAGCACTAGGACTGCATCCGCCTAAATCAGTTTACAAACAATTACCTGTACCACCAAGACCTCCGCCTCTGTGTCCTGGATGTCCACACAGGTTTACCTTCATAGCTCTTAAACGAGCTATCTCTGAGAAAGGATTAAAGCTAGACGAGGTACCCATTATTGGAGATATCGGTTGTTATGCTCTCGCTGTTTATCCTCCTATAAGCATGCTGTGGACAGAGCATAGCATGGGAGCCAGTATCTCCATGGCTACGGGGCTTAAGCTCGCGGGCTACGATAAACCCGTTGTAGCTGTTATCGGTGATTCTACGTTCTACCACGCTGGTATACAATCACTAATAGAAGCTGTCAATAAGAGAATTGATGTGCTGGTACTAGTGCTCGACAATGGAGTAGTAGCTATGACAGGGCATCAGTCCACGCCTTCATGGATTACCAGTGAAACTGGTAGACAGCTTAAACCCGTACACCTCGAAGCCTTAATCGAAGCCATAGGTCCCGATAACCTTGTAATCGTAGATTCCTACGACTTCGACGCCCTTGTCAAAGTCCTAAAGGATATGCTGAGCAAGCAAGGTGTTAGAGTAGTGGTATCCAGGCATCCGTGTGCGCTACTGGAAGCTAGAAGGCATGGTACTAAGACCAGGTACATGGTTAACGAAACCCTGTGCAAAGGATGTAAAGCTTGCATAGTGGTGACGGGGTGTCCAGCGCTCTACATGGAGGATGGCAAAGCACACATTATCCCTGAGGATTGCAATGGATGTGGACTCTGCGCAAGGTTTTGCCCTTACAAGGCCATTACTCAGGGGATGTAGCTTCGTGTGGAGGAAAGTCGTGAACATTCTAATAGCATCTGTTGGTGGTCAGGGGGGCTTAACACTAGCGAGAGTTTTAGCTGAAGCTGCTGTAATGTCGGGTTGGAGCGTGCGAACCGGTGAAACCCTAGGTATGGCTCAAAGGTACGGAAGTGTCGTAAGCTACGTAAGACTCGGGTTAGGAGTCGAGGTGAGATCACCCACATTTACGCCAGGAGAAGCCGATTATCTCCTGGGATTAGAGCTTTTCGAGTCTTTAAGAAACATCCACTACCTCTCCGAGAACGGAATAGCGATCATAGCAGACGAGTACAAACCACCTCTCCAAGCGAGCATCACACCTACAATACGTACTAGACTCGAGACCCTAGATAAGTTAAAGTCGTCAATTCCCTCCGCTGTGATCATACCCGCTAGAAAGATAGCTGTAGAAGCTGGTAACCCGCGAGCGCTGAACATGGTCATTCTAGGCGGATTTAATGCTCTTTCAAGACTGTTCACCGATGAAACCATAACATATGCTATCAAAAAGACTTTGCCAGAAAAAGTCGCTGCAACATCTCTCGAAGCCTACAGGAAAGGCTATGAGTACGTTCACCGGATGCTCTTCCGGTGAACTCCCCGCTACCCAGAAGATCGTTGCAAAGGCTATCTTAAAAGCTATGCCTTAATCCAGGGTATTGTATCCCAGGTCGAGTGCTTTCAGATTTAGCTGTATCCATGCTGCTGGCACGATCTCTTCTATAGCTTTCTTAACGTGGTCGAACCCTAGAACTTTTATTTCTCTTAGAATCCTGCCCAATATTACTACGTTTGCTACACGTCGCGTGCCTACGTTTTTTTCTGCTAATTCGCTGAATCTCTTTGATACAACTCTAAATTCCTTGAATAAATCCGATGACACATACTCCTCATCTACAACAACGAGTGTTTTTTGCTTTAGTATTGACTTGTAGTACTGTATTTTGAATGGATAGAGAAAAACAGCTATGTCAGGTTCAGTTACTTTAACGTAGGGTATCTCCTCCATTGAGTTCGCGATTATGACATCAGACCTGCTTTCTCCGCCACGTGTTTCAGCTGCATAACTCTCCGTTACAACAGCGTATAGGTTTGCGTACTTGCTTGCAGCAAGACCCAGCACTCTTCCGAATAGCAAAACGCCTTGACCTCCTCTACCAACGATCAGTATTTCGTACTTCAACTGCCTCCCCCTTTTAGTATCTCGTGGAATGATGGGTTATTTCTCTCAATAAACTCTCCTATAATAATTCCTTTTTCCCAGTCTATTTCTGCTTCCTCGATACTTGGTTTCTGCTTGTACTTTACGCGTTTTCTAAGCTCATTGTACATTTCCACGGGGTCACGTAACCCTATGTGCCTTCCGTAAATCTCTGGACACGTGGAAACTATTTCTATGAAGCGGAACCCCTTCATTCCAAGAGCTTTATAGAAGAACTGCTCAATGTAGTGAGGTGTTGTTGAGCTTGCTCTTGCAACGTAGTTAGCGTTCAAGGATGCAACTAGCTTTATGACGTTTAAAGGATACTCCGGATTACCACGGGGGGTTGTTGTTGTTTTTACTCCACGTGGTGTTGTAGGAGCAACTTGACCTCCCGTCATTGCATACACGAAGTTTGTGAACATCACCACGATCATGTCAATGTTCCTTTTAGCTGCGTGTACTAGGTGGTTTCCACCAATACCAGCAATATCGCCATCACCACCAACCACAATAACCGTGAGCTCTGGGTTTGCGAGCACTAATCCCTCAGCAAATGGTATGGCTCGCCCGTGAAGCACGTGCGCAGCATCGTAGTTTACGTAGAAAACAGCTCTGGCTGAACAACCTATTCCACCTACCCATGCTACCTTGTCAGGGTTTATGGAGCCTTCACGTATTCTTTTATCAAGAGCTCTCAGCATAGCTCCAAGTCCAACTCCTATACCACAGCCCGGGCAGTACAGAGTTGGTATTCTCTCTAATCTCAAGTGCTGATCGAGAGGATGTGCTAGCCTCTTATCTACAGCCATACTTCCACCTCTCTTAGTACTTCATCCACCGTGGGGAGGTCTAGGCTGAGGACCGGGGCTGGGATCACCTCGCGATCTCTGAATATCCTTTCGAAATCCATGTATAGTTTACCCATGTTGTTT
>JAWAXJ010000101.1:0-4394 GCA_038896955.1 Desulfurococcaceae archaeon | reverse complement strand
GGAACCTCACTGTGAGGCCTGTGAGCCAGGATCCGTTCACCCTAGTCAACGTGAAGGTTAGAGCATACTCGAAGAGCGAGTTCGGGATAGCGCCCGGCGTTGGAATAAGCAAGAGGCAGCTCGACATCATAACCGATAGTGCCACCATTTATTACAAGTATGTTCTGCCAGCAGGCTGGGAAGTTTACGCGAGGGGTACGGACGAGTACGGCTTCCCGCTCCTATACTACATGACTGATGTCAAAACAGTACAATGGGACTCTGCTCACAAGGTAATAACGCTGCCGTTCTGGGACTACCTGCCTGAGAAGGAGTATTGGATAAGGGTATTCGTGCCGGAGGATGCGGATGATGCTCAGAACGCTGGCTTCAGGAGAGTAGATGCTAACGCTACACTATACTGGAGCGGAGACCCGTGGAACAAGCCTCTATACTTAGACAGGTGCTACACCAAGACTGCCCCGCTGGTTGTGAAGACTTACGTCTACGACCCGAAGATCGCTCTGAAGACTGCCTGCGGAGAACCGTTGGTCTTCGACGAAGAAGACCAGTCTGCTCTAATAGTTGCTGAGCCATGGTACTCTGATGTTGAGCCCTACAACCTGTTCTACAGGCAGCAGGTAGACCCTGAAGCACTAGTGATGACTGGAACACCTGGAGGAGTCATCGACGCGCCTTACAACGCCTACCTGATTAGGAAGAACTCCACCAACGCTAACGGCGTAGTCGAATTACACTCTGTCAACGCCACTCGCGTGGCTCCGCCTAAAGACCCTGACCTCTGGAATCCGACGACTGGAAACGAGGCTAGGAAATACCCGAACCAGAGCAGGTACTTCATAGGATACAGTGCTGGAACGCCGCCGACAGTTTTGGAGAGCAAGCCGACCTATAGGATCATGGTTTACTACAAGGGTGTCCTAGTGTTCAACCACTCTATCGCTTTGACCAACCCGTATGTCAGCAAGGAGCATGTCTTAATCACATCAGTCTATCCGTATGTTTTCATGCCCGTAAACACGCCTCTGGAAGGAGAGCCGAGGTTCGCTATACCTGGCGTGAAGGTTAAGGTGTCTTGGGCAGGCTTGAACATAACATGGTGGCCTACGCAGCACCTGGCTTTCGAATACGCTCCAATGGAGTTCTCGCTGTTGAACGCAAGCAAGCTTAGGAAGGGCTTTAACATGAGCGTCGTAAAGAGGCTCTGGGGTCCGAAGCCGACTATGACAGTACCATTACAACTCATGCCGTTTACACCTGCTCCACCGTACTTCAGCTCGATGGTCTGGACTGAGGAGGGCGTTACCGATGCAGACGGCAAGGTCACCTTCCTAATACCCGTCTGGAACTACAGTGTGACGCCGAACATATACACGTACATCGTTGGTGACGACGCTTCAATAGGTGGACCAGTGGATAATGGTCCCAAGAACCCGTGGAGCAAGGCTCTTGGACCGCTGGCGATAAACCTGCTTAAGGCAGGAAACGCTGGAAGACTACCGTACATTTTCGGGACACCAGTCTACGCAGAGTTCTGGACGATACCTGGAACAACTGTGAACATTCCTGCTAACGATGTACCCAGGCCGCTCGGCTACTTGGTTGACGGGAAGTACTGCAGATGGTCGCAGTACTCTATGAACGCAACCGGGTTGCTGAATACTGCTGCGAAAGTATGGAAGGACACTGGATGCGTCTCAGTCAACACGACCTACCGTGCGGAATACAAGAGCACTGTGCTCCACGGAGTGGCTATAGGCGGAATAGGCATGCTCAGGGGAGGAGCATACCAGGGCAGGGCTCCCGACAGGGAGACTGGAACAACTGTTACACAAGGGCAGGACGGTTGCTACGCTAAGGTTGAACAGAAGGTTCCTGCAAACGATATGCGCGTCGTAGTAAGGAACATCGACAAGATCGGTCTTCCAAACCAGAGGGTCGTTATCGTAAGGGAAGACGTGTACAAGTATGTGAAGGATGGTGAAGGGTCTTACAAGTGGTCTGAAGGAGCCAGCAAGGAGCTTGTTGAACCTGCGAAGGTCTGGCTCGTAGACTGGACTCCCACAGTACCCAATGTTCCTGCACCCGACTACTACATGCTAGAGCTGAAATCCACTAAGAGCGTAGTGCTCTGGGGACTCTACAACGTGACGGTCAGGACTGAGAACCTAACGAGTAACATGGACAACGCTAAGCTGAGGCTGAACGACCCGCAGTGTGTAGCCTACCCGCTGTTGGGAGGAGTCAAAGACTGGTCCTCTACGACGGTCTACCTAGACTGGCCGGCTAGGCTTAGGGTAACGGTACTCACTGAAGACGGTAGGCCCCTAGACAAAGCCTGGGTGTACATCGTCGACGCATACAGCAGGGGCAACGTGACTGCAGCCTACACCGATGAATACGGCCACGCTGGAACACTATTCGTAGGAAAAGGCAAGGCAGCAGCAGCACTCGTCATAGAGCCCGGCGACAGGGTTGACATAGGCTTCAACCTCCTCAAGGGATGGTACTGGCTGAACCAGAGCAGGAGGCTGAGCGGAATAGCTGTCAACCCGAACTGGCGCATGGACGATCCGTTGACAATGCCCCGTGAGGACTCTCCAACGCAACCCGTGGGAATGGCATATGAGCAGTACCTCGGCTACGTGCCAGATTACTGGGGCTGGTTCGAAGAAGAAGAATACTACACAATGTACGACGGCTGGGCAAGGTTCTACGGCAAGTACTACGTCGTAGTCTACTACAGGCCAGCTGGTTGCGACAGAGTCCTTGGACCAGTATGGTCTGAGGTGGTATTTGACAGCTACAACGACGAGGCTCACCACCAGTTCATATACCTGGGCATAATGCCTGAGGCTGCTGCAGCAGTATCAGATTACGGCGCTTCACAAGCACCCAAGTACAGGGCTTACGTGAGCGACCTTAAGATAACGTTCAGAGACTCCGTTGGTAGGGAGCTCACTGGCGTCGAGGTTGTTGCGAAGCGCCCAGAGTACAAGTGGGTAATCAACCTCGGAAAAGTTGAGACCGGTACGGCGGTGCTATCCAAAGTCCCGCTTAGACCCGGCACGAGCTACGCAATAGATGCTAAATGGGCTAGCAGGTACGCTGGTAAACAGGCTGAGGTGAAGAACTACCCGATTAAGGACCTTGAATCCGTCGTAATAATGCCTGTCTACGACGTTACTCTGAGGCTTGTCACGAGGAAGGGTACACCGCTTGCCGGCGTAGACGTTAAGGTTGAGGGTGTTGACGTTGGAACAACCTCAGGATTAACCGGCGAAGTACTGGTGACACAGATACCTAGCGGAACATACTCAGTGTCTGCAAGATGGCTAGACGCCGACTTGACAATGCCTTCTCTCACGGTGACTGCCAGTGGAGTAGTCACTCTAACGCCTACCAACGTGTACACGTTGACTGTAAGAGTGTTGGGTGCTCAGGGACAGGCTATCGAGGGCGCTACAGTCAGGGTTACGAAGGGCGCCGTAGAGCTTACTAGATTGACCGATAAGGACGGTAAGGCTGAGATAGAGCTTCCAGGCGCAGGCTACAACATAGAGGTAACATACGGCAACTTCAAGGCAACGGACTCTGTTACACTAAACGCTGACACAGTTAAGACTGTCAATCTAGACGTGTTCATAGAGGTATTCGGCGTAGGCATGACGATGGCTCAATTCCTACTGTTCATAGTGATGATCATAATCATCGTGATAGTGCTGGCTGTAGTGATACACGAGTACCACATCTACAGGCGTAAAAGGCTTCCGCAACTCTTCGGAGCGCCTGCAGCACCAAAGTAAGAGTTTAAACACATCTCCCCCTTTTTCTTTCTATTTTTCTCAACTCTTCTCGACTAGAGTACTACATATTTATCCTTCTGATTAAACCGTCTTTTGAAGAAACCTTTTTAACCGTCTCAGAGTGAGAGTAACCGTATTGAGCCGGGAGAGGACATGCCCGAGGTGCGGGGCCACCGTTGGATTAGACGATGATTTCTGCAGCCTATGCGGGCTACGCCTTCCTAAGGCTAGGGAGACTGTTGAAGAGCCCGCTGGAGTAGAAGCCCTCGGCGGCTACGAGCCGGTTGAGAAGACTGTTCGAAAGCCTACTGTAGCGAAGCCTACTCCAACTAGGACTGGCGTTTTAAAGAAGTGTCCGAACTGCAATACTCCGGTGAGGGAGGATTTTAAAACATGCCCCAACTGCGGCTTCAACCTTGAGGTCGCGAGGATGAGGCTTAGGCAAAGGGCCCGGGGCGTTAAAACACAGGAATACTCTAGGAGGGACTTCTTCAGCTTCGAAGGCTACCAGCTTGAAGGCGTACCCATGACTTCACTTATGCTGATAATATGGGCTGGCTGGAGCTTCTTCGTTGCAGCAATGGCCTT
>JAWAXJ010000100.1:0-4438 GCA_038896955.1 Desulfurococcaceae archaeon | reverse complement strand
GAGAGTGCAGATATGATAGTGTTCACAGCTGATCCCCCTGGATTAATAATTGTGGAGACCCTCAGCGTTAAGGACTTTCACATAGTACTTGGTGCTGTACTGGAGTGGAGTGAGTTGCTACCTCAGAGCGAGATTCCACCTGAAGCACGCATACCGCATCAAAGTATAATCTCAGGACCTACTAACATGGTGCTACTGGGGTACATAGGGTGGATCACGAATCCAACGTACGGAAGAGGTTGCGGTGAAGAAACGGGAAGGCAGTACGTTTACGTTAGGTACTATTATGGTGATACCACAACAGCTACTGGAGATGTATACCACGTATGGTACGTGTACACAATGCATGCTGGTGTTGGGTTTAAAACAAAGTGTAACTGGCAAACCTATGATCACTACCCTAGGCTCTTCGAAACCACTATACACTGGCGCAGTAATACATGGCCTGGTCAGATCCTAGATGACTGGCAACCCAAGGGCACTGGCTCAACTCGCTCGGTGCAGTATACGACATCTGGAATCAACAACGCAAAAGTGTCTGTATCCTACAGCATAGGTTTTACTGAGCCGGAAGCTCCATACTTCACTATAGCGGATTACACGGATCCCGGGGAGGGTAGAGTTAGAGTGAGGCACTGGATTGAAAGAGGCAACTTTAGTGAAAGCAGTTTAAGTAACCTGGTGTTTACTGTAGAGCCGAGTTCCTTCGGCTTCCTTGACTCAGAGAAACCTGGAGGAGACATGCCAATGATAGTACTTCAGTCGTTCTACATGGAGCTAAACACAGGAGATAGCGTAAACATCACGTTTCAGGTACGTCTCCGCAACACGAGCTAAAGCTTGTTCTCATCTTAAATTGTTTTAACTTCCGTCTGGATAATTATTGCATTTCCTGAACTTCCTTGTCCTGAATCTTCTTGATAATTCTAGGTAAGAGCATCCATCCATGTTCTATTGTTCCAAGCGCTCCTTTAGTACACTCCTTTTCGGTGAACTTTTCAACGCTATCTGGCTGTATTCCCGGCATGTAGAATGCTACTGGCACGGGATCGTCTGTGTGCGATCTCTTGCTTGGTGGTGTAGCGTGATCCGAGGTTACCAGGATAGCGAATCGATCTCTCAGAGCATCGATCAGGGGTTGAACAAAGAACTCGTCTATCTCCTCGATCCTCTTCTTCTTAAGCTCAAAGTCACCATCATGTCCAGGCTCATCTGGTCCCTTAAGGTGAACGTAAACGATGTCGTTTTCCTTAAGTGCTTCCAGGGTTTTCTCGAGTCTAATTGCGTAGTCTGACCTTGGGTTTCCGGTTGGAGGCTCTAGAAGTATGGTACTTGCTCCAAAAGCTCTTCCTATACCCACTTCAACGGGCATTTCTGCTAGCACAGCGAACTTGCACTTGTACTTGGAACCCAAGGGCTCGGCTCTCGGCAGGCTTCCACCAGCATCTCTCAGGAGTATGGCGTTGGCTGGAGGTAGACCTCTGCTGATCCTTTCCTTGTTAACCGGGTGTTCCTGCAGTACTCTGGTGGAGACCTCGAAAAACCTGTTGGCTAGTTCAGCTGTGATCCTAGCTTCCCTTGTGTCGTCCAAGGGTTCCACGGGTTTAACGTACGGTTCAAACCCACTTACAGCAATGCTTGTTAACCCTTTTCTCGCGTACGCGGGGTCATTGTTGCTAACGTGTGGTGATAGCTTCTCTCTTCTACTACCAATCAATACGACGGCTCGATGTCCCACGGTTGCTACTACCTTTGCGTATCCATCGTGTAAGCCTAGATCCACGTACTCCAACGCTTTTGCAAGCTTTCTAGCCTCTTCCGTGGAAAGGCTTCTGCCAACACGTCTATCCAGTATCCTCATAGTAGCAGGATCTACCGTAGCAAAATTAGCTCTGAAAACTACCTCGTATCCCTCTGTGAAAACGAGTCCAACTCCTAGAGCCTCAAGAGGACCTCTACCAGTGTAAACTTCATGTGGATTGTAGCCGAGTATCGAGATCACCGCTTCATCGCTCTCGGGCGCTATGCCTTTTTCAACAGTGTACATAACCCCGCAGACACCATTCTTCGCTATCCAGTCTAAACCGGGTTTCCGGCTAGCTTCCAGTGTTGTAACGGGATCACTAAGGCTGTCGGCAGCACCATCTATAACCAGGTAGATCAGCTTGTACTTCAAAACCATGGCAAACACCTCTTACTCATTGTTACTGGAGCTGTCTTAATTACATCTAAAACCAATGATTAAATAAATGTCCAGAGGTAGAAAAAGGTGCTTTGAGATTGGAGTATGCTGTTGAAGTAAGAGACCTCACGAAGGTCTACAGCGGTGGTGTTATAGCTGTAAATGGGTTGAACTTAACAATCGAGCACGGCTTAATATACGCTTTGATAGGTCCTAACGGGAGTGGTAAAACAACTACTCTCAGAATAGTTGCTACACTGCTGAAGCCTACAAGGGGGACCGTGAAGGTTTACGGTGTAGACGTAGTTCGAGAACCGTTAAAAGCGAGATCCCTGATAGCGTATCTTCCAGAAGAAGCAGGTGCTTACAGAGATCTCACAGGCTTGGACTTCATAAAGTTTATGCTGTCACTTAGGTTTACTGGTAGAAAACTAGAAGAAGCTATTGGTGAAGCCATCGAGATCTCAAGCCTCGGTAAGGACCTTAAAAGACCAGTTAGAACATACAGCAAAGGTATGAAGAGAATTCTTGCTCTAAGCGTTGTTCTAGCTCTTAGACCCAAGCTACTAGTTCTAGATGAACCAACAGCTGGTTTAGACGTTGAAAGAGCTCTGCAAGTTAGAAACCTCGTAAAGCACTACAACAGAAGATACGGTATAACAGTACTAATGAGTAGCCACAACATGCTCGAAGTAGAGTACTTAGCCGATAAAGTTGGCATGATATACGCTGGCAAGTTGCTGGCTGAGGGAACTCCTGAAGAGCTTAAAAGAAAAACCAACTCAGCTAATCTCGAAGAAGTGTTCGTAAAGCTCAAGCAGTCCTAGGGTGGAAAGCAATGGTTCTTGCTCAGCTTGTAAAAAGAGAGATCAAGGTGTTCCTAAGGAACCCAGCATTCCTTATCTCAATAGTAGTACTCGTGGTCTTCTACGGCATCCTCGGTGGTATTGCCAGGAGAGGTGTTGAAGAAGCTGCTCAAGTTGCATTAGCAATGAACATCGGTGTAGTCTTAGAAGAGGATACACCGTTAACCAGGGAAGTCGTGAGAATTTTGAACGAATTAACGAAAGGTCGAGTGCTTGTTTGCAAAGACTTGGGTGAAGCCGTAGAAAGAGCAGGTCTGGGTATACTCATAGCTAAAGGATTCACGGATAACGCGACGAACCCGTATGCACCCTTGTTCCTGGAGGGTTTGATTAAGATTGATGCTACATCGCAGATCAGTGTACAAGCCAGATTAAACCTCATAGCTCAAGTCAGGAGTCTAGTTAGGTACGCTATTGGTGAAGCGTTCAAGAACGTCTACGGCGAGGAACTCTATAGAGATAAAATGGTATATATACGTGGAAGAGCACTGTTCTACGGGCGTGAAGTCGACTCAGAACATCTGCTAAGCTTTATAAGCTTTATTTCCTTTCTGCCACTTCTCATAAGCATAGTTGTTGGTCCCAACGTTGCATACGCTTCTCAGCTGGT
This sequence comes from Desulfurococcaceae archaeon, assembly GCA_038896955.1. GTDB lineage: Archaea > Thermoproteota > Thermoprotei_A > Sulfolobales > Desulfurococcaceae > UBA285. The sequence continues at coordinate 780 of JAWAXJ010000100.1, read as the reverse complement.
TGCTCTCGAGAAGGTTGAGAAAGCTTTTGAGCTACTACTATCACAGCCCATTAAGAGAAGCAGAATAGTTCTAGCGAAGATCATAGGTGCGTCGATCGCTTCAATGATAATAGCATTAGCGTACCTTGCGGGTTTAATTTTACTGGTAATGGGTTTCGCGTATACGTTGCCCACGGATCAGCCTGCAACCGCTGGTGGAGAAGGCTTCTTGATAACCATTGGAGGATTACTGGGGGAACTCGGGGGTAACACTATGAAACTAATTGTAGTATCAACAGGAGTAACTCTTCTTCTAGGTCTTTACTCCTCTGGAGCTCTAGGTATCATTCTGGGCTCCATATCAACCGATGAAAGAACAGCGGGTATTCTGACAACACCAGTAACGCTTGTATACTTTGGTATAGCATTCGCGTTAATCTTCATGGGCATAGAGCCGAACCTCGCGTTTGCTGTAGTATCCGGGATGATCGTAATACCGATCCCCGCTCTCTACGTGCTATCAAGTATCACGGGTCAACCTATTTACGGGTTGATCTCGGTTGCTGTTGCAATATTCTTCAGCGTTGTATTGACAATGGTAGCAACGTACATATTCAACCGCGATATTGTAATACTGGGTTTAAAGATCAACTTGAGAAAAACGAGATCCCAGTAGCTTTTACACAGGTTCAATAGAAGCCTGTTATGAGCTAATACCCCTGGTCCTGGGAGTAGAAGTAGTGTTCGCGGGATGGAAAAGCACCGGTTTTAACTTCCTCGACATACCTTCTAACGGCATTT
>JAWAXJ010000099.1:0-4439 GCA_038896955.1 Desulfurococcaceae archaeon | reverse complement strand
ACCCCAATGCCCTAGGCTTTCTGGACACGGCTCTCACACCCATGTAGAATGCTTACACATGAGGTTTATAAGCAGAATCCATGGATTCTACATGAGTACCGTGTGCTGTGTGAAACCGCCCCCTTCCGCCATGAGCGTTTCACTACGTTGAAAGCGTTGAATAGAATAAAACGAAAAATAAAATAAATGCCCCCCGTTGTGCTTTCAACTGAGAGCACTCTGGGAGTATACCCCGTTTCTTATTTTTCGTTTAACTGTTCATGAGGCATGGGAGGGGGTTTACTCCGTTCTTGAAACACCAAGCCCTCCTGGGTGTGTTTGGGCTGGGTTTTACACACCTGAGACCCCCCCCCTGTGTGTCCATGCCCCGTCCTAGACCCCATGTCTCAATAGAGACATCGATGCTTCCACGGGACACAGAGGCAAATAGAGGACTGTGGTCTTCCATGGAAGACCCATGCCCCGTTGAAACCCAAGCTAGTGGAAACCCCGTGGAAAGTTTTTCAACGGGAGTGAGCTACATGCACGGACTCTCGTTGAAGATCCTTCCACTAGCTTGAGGCTCAATGGTTTGATCCCCCGTGGAAGTGAGTCTCAGGTGCGGACTCCCGTTGAAAAATTTTCCACGGAGACCCCCCAAATCTGGGGGATCCCGTTGAAGATCCTTCCACGGGGCTTCCTTCCACGGGGCATAGGGGTCTAACGGAGGACTGCAGTCCTCTATTGACCCCCCATGCTTCATGCTGCTGCAAAGCAACCTGGGGGCTCTGGGGTTGCAGCTGCAAAAACCCAGTCCATGTCTGCTTTGCAGACATGCTTTGCAGCTGCATGCCCTGGGGGGACTAGACCCTGGAGTCTGCAGCTGCATGGCTGCTTTGCAGCTGCAGGCAAAAGGAAAGAAAGAGAGAGAAAAAAGGGAGTAGGCTCTAGGCTTGCTTTATCAGTTGCTTCATGTAGAACTCAATAAAGCTCTCTTTGATCTCCACGGTCTTGTGTCTAGCTAGTTCCTTACTCAAGAACTCCAGGAGCTTGGATTGATCACAGTTGTTCCTTTCAATACAGAGCTTGGCGATCCAGAGTGCAAAAACCGCTTCACGGTACTTTGATAACTCTGAGCGATACTGTTCCAAGTGCTGAAGCTGACGCTGTAGTTCCTCTTTCTGTCTGCTTAACTTCTCGAGCTCACGCTTGAGCTCTATGTTTTCCTCGAGGGCTTTCTCGAGTTCACGCTGCAAGCGTTCAAGCTCACGCTTGAGCTTGAGAATGCCCGTGCCTGTGTCCTCTGCTTGTGCTTGAGCGGTTGGGGGCATAACGCTTACGTTTATGCTCACGTTTAGCTTCTCGAGAGCACTAGTGATCTGCTGTTTGTTCAGCACAAGGCTCACAAAGGTCTGCTTGAGTATCTCTCTAACCAGCTCCTGCTCACTATGGCTCAAAGCCCTCTTGTAAACCCTGTAGATGGATGCGGGCACTCTTAGACCTAGCGTAGCCGTTATGTCATCTATGCTAGCAGTTAGCAGTTTGCTAGCAGACTCTGAAACACTCTTACTATCTATACTATCTAAACCCCCCTCCATCCAGGACACCCCACATAGTAACCGCTACAGGCGGGTATATAAGGAGACCCGTACCCCACGGGTCTTATACCTATCTAGCTAGTTTGACCGAGGGGGGACTATGATACTCTTCAGGAAAAAGGAGGATGAGGACGTAGAACGCTACACGGTTGAGCTGTACGTGTACAAGTGCGATTATTGTGATAAGTGGTTTATTGGTAAGACGTTGAAGGAAGTTGAAGTAAACGCATTAAGACACTTGAAGCATAAACATAACGTGAATGCGGGCTCAATAACTGTACAGTCAAACAAGCTACAAGTAGAGTACAGAAGACACGTAATCAAGCTCTAGCCAGCACCTAACCGAACAACAAAACATGATGGTATACATCCACTAACTATCTATGGGGGGAGCCGCTGAGCCTTGCCCCCGCCAGTTTATTTTGTTGTTCAGAGCACGCCGTAGGACTACCGTATACCTTTCACGTAACTGTTTGACAAACGCTTGTTAAACACCTGACAGACGTCTGTCAGACAAGCAATTACAAGACAATTACATGAGCCCCGTGGAATTAATTACTCTTTCTCTAGTTTTTTCTATTCCTTACACCTTACACACCTTACACGGCTTACACCCTTACACACCCTACTGGGTAGCACAGGTAGCATAGGTAGCACGGTAGCATGGGTAGCATGATTCCAAGAAAGAAAAAAGAGGAAAAAGAAAGGGGAAAGAACGGGTAAAAAAAGACTACTCGGTCTTGGTGTACAGGTTTTTGAATCTCAGGTGTGCTTTCTCAATGACCACGTTGTCAACTTTGTACTCGGATAGAACGCTCATTATGTTCTTCTTAACGTCCTCTTTCTTACACACATCACTGTACTCAATGCAGTAGTATGCCGTGAGCAACCAGTCCATCAGCTTCGCTAATGCTTTAGCATATTTGTCAATTTCAGCTTGATTTGACTGAGTGCATTTTTTCTTAGATTCCTCGAGTTCTTTCTGTAGTTTCTCAATCTGTTCTTGTGATTCAATGTACTTCGAAGCATACTTCTGAAGCTCAGACTCGAGTCTCTTTATTTTGTTAAGTAGTTTGAGCACATCTTCTTCAGTATCATGTACAACTCTCTCGGTTAGTTGTACATTCACAGTTAGTTCTTGCTTCTCGTTCTTCGATTGAAGAATCCTGCTTCGCTCTTCGATGTACTTCTTGAAGAACTCACGTAGTATTTCTCTAAACCTCCTTTGCTCTAAGGGGGTCATGTAGTATCGGTATATCCTGAGATACTTGCGTGGTACCTTTATTCCAAAGGTCTCGAGCTCATACTCGTCGACGTCTATATAACCCAGTTGAGACACATTCTGTGTTGGGGGGGCTTCGGCGTCGGTCATTTTTTATTCACCCAACTGAAGAACTGAGATATCTTCTTATGACCTCCCGCATTAACCTATCAATTTCCTCACGTTCTTCTTCGCTCATGTAAACCTCAGTTCTTCTACTTCTACTAGCTTTATGAGTCGTCGAAGGCTCTGAAGACGTCTTCGAAGCCGTCGAAGACTCCGAAGCCTCCGACGATTTTGAAGAAAAGTAGTTGTACAGTAGTTCTTCGATAAACCGTGAAACCCCCTTCGCACCATAGAGCTTCGTAGCTTCACTGAATAGCTTTTTTGCAAGCTCAGAGTCTATCAAGATATCAATACGTCTTTTCAACTGCCCCGTCTTCCTACATCTATAGACCGTTGTCCTATCCAACACTCCCACCCAAAAATAGAGACTGCGTTGGGGTTTATAAATCTTACGTATACGTAAAATCCAAATTAAAGAATCGGAAAAAACTAATTAAAAAAAATTGGTTAACGGTTAACTAACCGTTAACTTTTGTTCTAAATAGAAAATTTTCAATAGAGACTCATTGAATTTTACGTAATTTATTTCACGCATTCTTCTTTATTTTTTTAGAAAAAGTTTTATTTGAGAAAGAGCGTGGACAAGCGTGCTCTTTCTTTTATGTTTCATTGAGTTGTTCGTGCATGTCTTTAATTAAATCCATGCATGGTGTTGAACAATGCCATGCATGTGCTCTTTCGAGTGTGAGTTAGGATAGAGAGTGTGCTGGGGGCTAGAGAAAAACAGCTAGGCTTGAATGGTCTTGAGCCTCTTTAGAAACCTATCGTAGGATAGAACCTTCTCCACTCCTTTCTCTCGGTACTTCAAATACCCCATGTCCACGAGTAGACGGTAGACGTCTTTCTTGCTCAGTCCTTTCTTCAAGTACTCTTTCACTTTGTCCACGGGTATCTCTACGGGTTTTCTACCGAGGTGCTTACCCTCTTTTCTCGCTCTCTCAAGTCCCGCCCGTGTTCTCTCAATGATGAATGCCCTTTCAAGCTCTGAGACTATCCCCAGCATTGTTAGTAGAGCTCTACGCAATGCCTCGGAGACTGGGGATCCAGGCTTAGCGTTCAACTCGGGGTGCTTAACGAACAGCACGGTGTAGCCTTGCTCCAAGAGCATTCTGTACGTGTTCACAAGGTCAAAGAGATCCCTACCAAGCCTTGTCAAATCATACACAACAATTGTCTTGATATCAAGCAGTTTAGACGCTTCTAAGAGCCTCTTGAAACCCTCCCTCTCGAGAGCGGGCTTAGAGCCTGAGACCCCGATGTCCTTGAAGACTTCAACCAGCTCAAGACCCTGCGATTCCGCAAACCTCTCTATCTCAAGCACCTGGTTCTCAACGTTCTCAGACTCCAAGCTAACCCTAGCGTACCCCAATGCCCTAGGCTTTCTGGACACGGCTCTCACACCCATGTAGAATGCTTACACATGAGGTTTATAAGCAGAATCCATGGATTCTACATGAGTACCGTGTGCTGTGTGA
>JAWAXJ010000098.1:0-4492 GCA_038896955.1 Desulfurococcaceae archaeon | reverse complement strand
TCAGATAAAAAAGATCTACCGGAAATAGCGGACTTTATATTCAACAAGAACAAGTGTACTTTCAGAGTCTGCGTTGGAACCGATGAAAGGCCTATCAACGGGTACTTCTCGTTAACACACATATTTACGGATGACAAAGTTGGGCTCTACATAGCGTTAAAGACTTACCTCGAGAGTGAAAACCCAGTAGCTCCGAGTATTGCACCGGTTGTTCCAGCAGCAGATTGGTGTGAAATGGAAGCAAGAGATTTATTAGGAATAGAGTTCACAGGGAGAGAGAATTACAGGCTTGTTTTACCACCGGATTGGCCAGAGAACTATTACCCTCTGAGAAAGGATTTTCCATACAGTTACAGACCCCCTGTTAAAGCGATAAGCGAAAGAGCATCCGAACATCCAGAGGCTGGCGTAGTTCCCGTTGGACCTTATCACCCAGCTCTACATGAACCCGAGTACTTCGAGCTCCTAGTGGAAGGAGAACGCGTCGTAGATGTTAAGTACCGAGGTTTCCATGTTCACAGGGGCATAGAAAAACTAGCTGAGAGCAGATTGACCTATCAGCAGGTGAACTTCTTAGCTGAGAGAATATGCGGTATATGCGGCTTTGAACACTCCACGTGCTATGCTCTAGCAGTTGAAAAAGCCGCTGAACTAGACGTCCCAGAGCGTGCTCAGTACATTAGGAGCATTGTCCTCGAGGTTGAAAGATTACACAGCCATCTGCTATGGCTTGGAGTGGCTTTTCACCTTGTTGGATACGATGCTGGTTTCATGCATGTATGGCGCATAAGAGAAAAAGTCATGTACCTAGCTGAGCTATTAACGGGTAGTAGAAAAACCTACGGTATAAACCTCATAGGAGGTGTTCGAAGAGACATTAACGAAGATAAAAAGCAAAAGGTCCTTGAAACACTGAGAGAACTCAGAAAAGAGTTTACGAACTTCATCGAAGTTGCACTCGCTGTTCCCCAGGTTAAACGCCGCTTAACCGGAACCGGTGTATTAAGCAAAGAAGATGCTGTAAAGCTCTCGGTTGAAGGACCCGTAGCTAGGGCTTCCGGTATAGACAGAGACGCTAGAAGAGATCTACCGTACGCAGGCTACAAGAACGTTTCGTTCAAAGTACCCGTGTACACCGAGGGCGATAATTTAGCAAGAGCTCTCGTAAGAGTGGATGAGATCTTTGAATCCATACACATGATCGAGCAGCTGCTGGATAGCATCCCCTCTGGACCCATAATGCTGGAGAACTTCGAAATACCCGAAGGCAGAATCGGCATTCAAGTCGTTGAAGCTCCCCGTGGAGGTGATATACACTTCGTCTTAACTGGGAAGGGAAAACCCTACAGATGGAGGGTTAGAGCACCAACGTATAGCAATATACCCGCGCTGAGAGTTATGCTGAGAGATCAACCCCTAGCCGATGCCCCGCTTACGATTGCAAGCATAGATCCCTGCTTCTCTTGCACCGATAGAGCAGTGGTCATACGGTCCTTTACTACTGGGGAAGTTCTATCTGTGACTACACTTGAACGTATCGTAAGTAAGGTGAGAAGGAGTGAGTAAGGGAAATATTCTAAAACCACTAAAACTCATAATTGTCGCTGGCAAAACTGGGCGTGTGACTGTTAAATATCCTTTCGAAGAGCCACTTGTATCCCCAGAGTTCAGAGGACTGATCAAGATAAACGCGGAGAAGTGCATAGGATGTGGTGCATGTGTTAATGCTTGTCCACCTAATGCTCTAGAGATGATCGAGTCTGAGGACAAAAAAATCCTGAAGTACTACGCTGGGCGTTGCATATTCTGCTGGAGATGCGTAGATGTTTGCCCAGTAAAGGCGATCGAAGGTACAAAGGAGTTTGAACTAGCAACAAACGATCCGATAGACCTGCACTCATATACTATCCATACCAGAGTAAAATGCTCCACGTGCGGTCAACCGGCAGAAACAGTCAGGATGAGAAACTACGTACTGAGCAGAGCCATTGTAGCTGAGAACTACGCTGAAGAATGCTCTTCATGTAGGAAGAATAGCTTTATCAAAGCACTTTCCATACGTAAGGCTGGTTTCTATGAAGAGTAAAGCTCTTGATAGGATAAAGAGAAGCATTTGGGTATTTCACCTGAACACTGGTAGTTGTAACGCGTGTGACATCGAGATCCTGGATGCATTAACACCGTATCACGACGCTGAAAGATTCGGAGTTAAGCTAGTAGCATCTCCTAGGCATGCTGACGTAGTACTGCTTACGGGTCCTATAACGCTAGAGTCTTTACCGAAGGTCATAAATGCTATAGAAGCCGTACCGAGGCCTAGGATTATAGTTGCTCTGGGTTCTTGCGGTTGCGGTGGTGGAATATGGCATGACACTTACTCGACAATAGGAGGTGTTAACTCGTTAATAAGGATACTCAAGGAACGTGGTATAGAAGTGGACGGAGTGTACTACGTTCCAGGTTGCCCGATAAGACCAGAAGCACTGCTCTACGCGATAGCCTTGATTAAGGGCCTCGTTGAGAAGAAAGCTAGTAAGCAGGTGGCTACAGCTGAGTAAAGCACGTTTACTGAAGATATACCTGTGCGAGTACACGCCGTTCGAAGCTATTTTCCCAAGACACTTCATCACGGGAGTTTCCAGATGCTCAGAGATAGCCACAGTGAACTACAGTATCGTTGAGCGTGCTCTTGGGCATGAACAAGTAGAGAAACTAGAACACCACAGCGAGGTACTATTGGTAGATCCCGGCATCGTAGAGAAACTACTATCGGTCATCGGCTTAAAAGTAAACTTAACTGCTTACAACTACGTTCTCATAAAGAGTGTTGAGGAAGGCGCCGCCGCCGGGATTTGAACCCGGGTCACGGGCTCGACAGGCCCGCATACTCGACCGGGCTATACTACGGCGGCGTCTGTTGTTTATTGAAGAGAAATCACGCTTTTAAAGCTTATCTTCGGTCTACACAACGTAGCTAGGCTTCTTATCCAAGTCCAGGACGCCTTTCTCAAGTTTTGCCCTGACGCGGTATTCCACGTACTTATCAACCGGGCTAAACCTTGGTGGATGAGGTACTACTAATTCTCCTCCGCAGTAAGGGCACTTGTCCTTCGCTAAGGTATAACGCCCGCACTTAGAGCACTTTCTCATTAACCAGTTCACGTTTTCTCACGCTCAGCCCTATACAACACCTCAAGCTTACTAGCCATCTCTTGACCCACTTTTACGGCTTCATCAGCGTGTTTCTCCGCTGTTTTGTAGTCCTCCGAGTAGACCTCCAGTACGTATCTCGGGGATCCTGCAACATACAGTCTATACCTTACGCCAGCACTATCGAGATACGAAGCTATAGCTTCAAGGCATTTTTTAACTCTCTCAACACCGTCGCGACTTAAGCTTTGGAGAAACAGTTTGTACCTAACAACTACTTCCTTAACCCTTACATGTCTTCTTACCTCCTCTAAGAGGGGTTCGTGCCAATCTTCGGGAATACCTGCTTCTTCAAAAACCTTAGAACCCTTTGTTAGGGCCTCCTCAAGAGCGTACATGACATCACCGTATTCATCCTCAAGAGGCCATATTACTTCTCTATAAGCATCCTCTACTCTCCTACCGATCTTCTCAGCTACTAGTTCCACTATTTTACAGGCTTTTGAATACCTCTTCCACCAAAGCATTTTTCTCTGCTTCTCTGTATCTGATACTCTCTTGAGAGAAACATCCACTTCCTTTTTTCCCTTATCTACTCTGATCACTTTCACTACTATTTTCTGTCCCTCCCTGATCACTTCTCTTATGTCTCTAATCCACTTGGATGAAACCTCGCTCCACGGAAGAAACGCTTTTAGGTCTGCATACTCGTCCAGCGTTACATACGCTCCAAACTCATGGATATCCTTAACTGTTGCTATTGTTAATTCACCCTGATCCGGCAGTTCTTTCCTGGGCAACACCATGGCTTACACCACCTCTATACCTGAATACTGAAACCATGTAATAAACAGTGTATACACCGTGATATGTAGTGCTAATCCTGGTGATCTCAATGCTCTTCGCGAACACCAAGTCGAAGTACCGGATTGTACTGTTAAGCTCGAAGCCAACCATGTAGTTGTATACCCGATAACCCTGATCACGCAGAGCTTTTACAGCTAACTGAGGAAGCAGAATGCTAGCGCCACGCATGTTCCATGACACAGCTGTTGCTCTTTCCCTTTCGAGCCCCATTAAGACAAAGTAGTCTCCGAGAGTTTTGTTAGCATCAACCAGCAAACTGGGCAAAAGGGCCAAATCCTCATAGCCTTCAAGTATAACCAAGGGGTACGTTCTGCCCATATAAGTCATCGTTATCTCTCTGGGAACCCCTATGTATACATATTCATGTGCTTCACGCGCTGTGTACGGGTACACTAGAATTAAGTACACTTCACTCACTCCTGTGATAACTGTTATGTATTCCAGCATGCGAAGTACTGTATCCTCATCACTTGTG
>JAWAXJ010000097.1:0-4585 GCA_038896955.1 Desulfurococcaceae archaeon | reverse complement strand
GAAGAACCCGAAAAGAACCTCAAGGTTTACATCACACCTAGTTTTTACATGGGTGAATTAAAAACAGCTAGAGAACTACTGGAGCTTTTGAAATCCGCGGATATGGCTAATATTGTTGGTGAAGAAGCGGTAAAGGTAGCACTAACAAGTGGACTCGTCCATCCAAATGCTGTACTAAGAGTTGGTGGTGTTCCAATAGCGTACTTCACGAGGATCTAAGACATGCGTTTTTGTATTCGATGCGGTAGACCTCTACCCAAGGAGGAGCTAGTGAAGGGAATGTGTTCAGAGTGCTTCAGAAAACACGTCAACATCATTACTGGCAGTCCCGAGTTCGAAGTAACGGTTTGTCCTAGGTGTGGATCATGGGTAAACAAGGGAGAGTGGTATCCACCCTCTACCGAGGAAGAGGTACTTCAGGCAACACTAGAGAATAATCTGCATCGATACATCATAGAAGGAGTCGATCTCCAGGGCTTGCTAATAACCAGCTTCGATAGAATATCCTCTAATGTATATAGTGTGAACACAGTTCTAGAAATAAGGGTTGATGAGAAAACCTTGTACTACGAGGTTCCTTTAAAGGTCTACATTAACCACAGAACATGTCCCACCTGTATATCCAGAGCTACAGGGAAGTACAAGTACTTGGTTCAAGTAAGATTTACAACACCAAGAGTACCAGCTAAAGTACTTGAATCCATAATGCAGGAGGTACTAAGTTATGTTGGAGATAGTTTTGTAAACATTAAAGAAGTGAAAGAAGGACTGGATCTCGAGCTGGAAGATGCAGCCGTTACTAGAAAAATCATAGATGTTCTAAGTAAACACTACGGTGCAAAAATCACGAGTTCGTTCAAACAAACCGGGTTTAACACGCGGAGAAGTAAGCCATTTGGTGTTGTCACGTACTCTGTTAGAGTTCCCGTGTTATCAGAGGGGGATGTAGTCATCTACAAGAACAAGGTTGCATACGTCAAAAGCGCGGAACGAGGTAAGATTGTTCTATGGATACCAGAGACCGATAAATACGAGAGTGTATATGTAAAGTACTATTGGAGTGGGCTTCTGAGATACCCGACTCGAGTGGAGTACGAGGAGTACTTTGTTGAATCTGTGAATGATGACGGTACAGTGATCTTGAGAAGCTTAACCAGCGATACTCGAAGAAAACTTCGCCCCTTCATCAGCATCTACAGCAGTCTTAAGCCCGGAAGCAAGGTATCATTAGTAAGAGTTGACAACAATATAGAGGCGCTTATACCATAGAAGAACAGGGGTGATCCCTTGCCTAAGAAGAAAGAACCAGAGAAAGTAGCTCCAGAAATACCGCTACCCAATCCGTCTGAGGGTATAATAGTATGTGGTGTTATAAGACACCTTGGAGCAGACTATCTACTAGTTAAATGCATTGATGGACGCGATAGAAAAGCAAGAATTCCTGGAAAAATCAGAAGAAAAATGTGGATTATAGAAGGAGACATAGTTCTCGTGGGTTTGTGGGGACCTGACTCAGATAAGTGCGATATTATACACAAGTACAGCAAGAGCGATGTAAACAAGCTCGTTGAGCAGGGGATAATACCAAGGGAGTTCGTTGATGCAATAAGCGGATTAGTATGAAGGATGAGATAGAGAGGTTAATAAAAAAGAAGCAGAAACCACTAGAAGAGAGAATAAAGGATAGAGACCTATTCGAGGTGGTAGACGAAGTTTTTGATTACTCTACAGTTATGACGATCATAGAGTTGTATAGAAGACGCGTATTGAAGAGAATAAGTGGTGTAATAAGTGCTGGTAAAGAATCAAAGGTCTACCTTGGCTACGACTTCGCCAACAACCCTGTAGCAGTAAAGATATACTTAACGAGCTCGGCTGAGTTCAAGAAGGGCAGGTACAAGTACATTCTGGGTGATCCTCGGTTCGAAGGGTTAAAGCCGAAGGATACAAGAGCCCTCGTTATAGCATGGGCACGTAAAGAGTACAGAAATCTCATGAGAATGTACGAAGCTGGTGTTAAAGTTCCTAAGCCTATTACGTGCTTAAATAATGTTCTTGTAATGGAGTTCGTCGGCGAGGATAGAACAAGATATCCTCTCCTAGTTGAGGTATACAGAGAGCTCTCAAAGGAAGAACTAGTGAAAGTATACCATTTGGTGATTGAAGAGCTAGAGAAAATCGTTTGTAAAGCTAAGCTTGTCCACGGGGATCTATCAGAGTACAACATTGTGGTCAAGTTCCTGGATGAATCGAACATCGATATAGCTATAATAGATGTTAGTCAAGCTGTTGATTTAAACCACCCTAATGCACTGGAATTCTTAACCAGAGATATAAGGAACATTGTGCAGTTTTTTGAGAAAGAAGTAGGCATCTCTGTGGATAAGGCAGAAGAGCTACTGGGGCGTTTAATGCTATGTCTGGAGAAGAAACAGGTAGGTTTATCTTAGGAGTAACGAGATTATACGAGAAGATACCAACAGAGAGAGTAGGGGTTCTCCTATCAAACAACGGAAGCGTAAAGAAAGAAATAGAAGAGAAAACGAAGACTATTATAACGGTTAACCCCGATACTGGAGCTGTTGTAATAGAACCGGCCTTTCCACACACATCGGCTCTCGACTTGATGAAAGCCCAGAACATCGTGAAAGCTATTGGATACGGGTTTAGTCCTGAAAGAGCATTCAGATTACTGGAGGATGATCAGACCCTTGAAGTCGTAGACGTAAGACAGTACGTTGGGAATAAACCTAACCACGTAAGGAGGGTTCTAGGAAGAGTGATCGGCGAAGAGGGTAGAGCTAGAAGAACACTCGAAGAACTAACCAGCACATACATCTCCGTTTATGAACCATATGTTGCGATAATAGGAGACTATGAAACAGCAAATATAGCGAAAAGAGCGATCGAAATGCTCATTGAAGGTAGAATGCACTCAACGGTATACAAGTACGTAGATAGAGAAATGTTCAGCATCAGAAGAAGAAGAATGACGGAGCTTTGGAGAAAAGAGTTTAAGTAGCTTAATGCTTATTATAGAGTTCCTGGTTACTACTCTATAGGCAACCGATGACGAGGGAACCCGGGTTTAAAATGCTGTATTCTCTCAGTGTTGAAAAGGCCCGCTTCACGAGGTTGCCAGATTCCAGCTAGAAAACTCTATGTACAACGATTGTTTCAACTTGACTTACTCCGGGTATTTGACTGATAAGCTCTTCAAGGTGTTCAGTACCTCCCTCCACGTTCTCTGGCATTACTATGAGAACCCTTAGTGCATTTAACCCAAAGGCTATGGGCTCTGTATCCCATAGTTCAAGAGAGTACTCTGGCGGCAACTTCTGCTTTATCTCGTTCACTATATTCTCCAGGTTCGTAGCTACATCCTCTGGGAATATTCTTAGTACAACTGCTACTCTGGACATAACTCATGGACCTCTAAATCCACAGTTAGGACATACGTACTCTACTGAGAGTTTTCTGCACCTCTTGCATCTTCTGATAATGCTTTTTCCACAGTTTGGACAAGTGAATTCTACACCGTAGTCTCCCGGCTTGAATGGTCTTTTACAGCTACTGCAGATCGGCATTACGGCTTCTTCTTCCATGTGTATAAGCGAGGTTTGAGCTGTAGACATTCCTTGCACCTTTAACCCGGTGAACTAGCACCGGCGTTTATTTCATGAATTTCAAGCTTTATAAATACGATCGTGCTCGTTTACCATACGTAGCACTTCACTTAGTTAAAAATCCTAGGATAAACCATAAAACTGGTTAGAGTACAGAGCTTGGGATCATGGTTTGAAGCAGGTTATAGTTGTAAGAACGGATCTAAAGATGAGCAAAGGGAAATTAGCGGTTCAAGTAGCGCACGCCTCCTTGATGGCTGCGTTTGAGGCTTACCACAATTTTCGTGAATGGTTTATTGAATGGTGGAGAGAAGGACAGAAGAAAGTAGTTTTAAAGGTAGATAGTGAAAAAGAACTACTTGAACTTTACAATAAGGTACTGGATAAGCGCTTACCAGTTGCTCTTGTAGCTGATGCAGGTTTAACGGAGCTTCCTCCTGGAACAATTACAGCACTAGCGATAGGACCTGCGCCAGACCATAGAGTGGACGAGATAACGGGTCACTTGAAACTACTATAGATTCCTCGGGGAGTTTGCTTGATAAAATACCCTCATCCATTGGATTACGCAACTGGTTTAAAGTACGCTTTAACAAGCAAAAAACTAAACATACTTTTCGAAGCTTCCTCTAGTAGCTTCCATGTTGAAGAGCTTGTGGATTTCGATAAGCTAGGTTTTAACGTGGAGAAAGGTGATTACGCTGTTCTACGTGCTGTACGAAGAGAAACTGATACACTAAAAGTGATCAGGCTTTTGGAGAGGCATCTTGGTGTACCATTGTCTAACATACACTTGTTTGGATTGAAGGATAAAAACGCTCTAGCGGTATCGTACTTCTTCGTGAAGTCATCGTTCGTTGATAAAGCAGTTTTTCCAATAGCAACGAAGAATGTAACCATCGAATTGATTGGTTACGTGACATGTAAACCTAGGCGTGTGCATCACTTAGGAAACAAGT
>JAWAXJ010000096.1:0-4591 GCA_038896955.1 Desulfurococcaceae archaeon | reverse complement strand
CATTAACTTCTCAACTATGTGGGGAGGTAGCATAACGGAGACTCTCACACTTTTACCAACACGCTTCTGCTTTGCTTCCAAAACGCATCACCAATGCATCCTATTGGAATCAGGGTTTATAAGCTTCGATGCATTTAGGATTCAATGGTGGTACACTGTGAGCAAGCTGAGGAAGACTCTGCTATTTGCAGCGTTAATCATCGCTGTAGCCGCGGTGGTTCTATCGTTTGAAATCGCGGAGAAGCTCATGGTGAGGAACAAGGACGTTCAGTGCTGGAGCTTTGAGGAGTGCATGGTCAAGTCCCGTCTCCTCGTTGAAAGAGTGCTGGTAGCAGCTGTTCTCGTAATGCTGGTCCTGGTTCTACTACTGGTAGCACTGATCCTAGTCAACCTGGTGAACACCTGTTCGCGGCTTCCCACGTGCTCATATAAAACTTTTATGTGAGCACTCGTTTTTAAACGAGCACCATTATAATGTATATAGGAGGACGCGCGGCGAAGGGGTCATCATGGGCATGGGTTCAGCTCCGCTGAACGCTCTGGTAAAAGGGGTTTATAAGTCTCACCCTCATGAGAAGGCAAGGAAACCACTGTCTAAGCTGGGTCCCCTCGAGAAGCTTGTCCTTGAGTACGCAACAAGCGTTGCAGAAACCTTCACAGCCAGCGACGTGGTAGTATACTACAGGCTCAAGGAGGTGTACGGTGAAAACGCGAACAAGAGGGTTCACGACGCACTGCAGAGACTGATGAGAAAGGGAGTAGTATCCAGGGTTAAGCACGGTGTCTACAGGCTGGCTGTTGACGTACCCACGGTTTCTCAAGCGGTTGATCGCAAGGAAATCTTGGTTGGTTGTTCGCGCTTGGTTGTTTCTTCTGTTTTTGGTGGTGTTGGTTTTGGTTTGGGTCGTGTTCATGTTCGTGGTTGTTCTTCGTTTTTTGAGTTTCTTGTTAGGTTGAGGTTTGTTAAGTTTTTGGTTGATTGTGCTTGGAGTGTTGCTGTTTGGTATGGTGCTGGGTTGTTTGGTAGGGGTTTTGTTAGGCGTGCTGTTCGCGTTGCTCTCGGTGGTGCGAGGGTTCTTGGTGCTGTGGTTGGTGTTCACGGCTGGAGGGGTGACAGGGATAGGTCTCTTCTTCCGCTTTCGTACTCGAGCGTCATGTACTTCGATGAGCACGGTGTAGACCTCCTGGTTGAGAAGCGCGGCTCCGTTCGGGTCAGCGCGAAGGTGTACTACGTTCCAGTTGAGCAACTGCCGCAGGAGCTCTGCGAGTACTGCGAATCCCTGCTTGGTTCACCCGTGAAGCTGTTCAAGCGTGCTGCAGCCCGGAGCACGCGGGTCTCCTCGGTGGCTAGGTAGGAGTGGTTGCTTCTCTTCACAAGTTTGTGAAAAGCTTCACGTGAAGTGCTCTCTCACAACGTAGAGTGCTTCGAGGTTACCGAGATTTACCTTCAGTTTCTCAGCTATCTTGTTGAGCCTTACTCTCTCCGTTTGCACACTCCACTCGTTCATCTTCTCCTCGATGAAGCTGAGCATTGCTCTGCTGTAGCTTTCAACGTGCTCTCTCCAGTTCCTGGTGTTCGTGCAGGCTAGGCAGCCCTGCCTTCTCAGCTTGTACTTCTCGTAAACCGGGTTCACTGGTAGCTTTCTCCGGTTGATGTACTCCCAGAGGTCCTCGTCGAGCCACAGACCAACGGGTGCAACCCTGATGATAGCCTTCTTCAGTGTAACCTCTCTACCAATGTACCTTGTTCTCCTGACCAAGCCGTTGTCAGCTACTGACTTCAGCCTGTGCAGAGCCTCAAGTGCTTGAATACCCGTGAAGTCAAGGTTCACACCGTACTTTTCGATGACAAGCTTAGCTGGTAACTCCTTTAGGAGAACACAGCAGACAGGTGTGTAGTACCTGTCCCTGCTCTCCCTCGGGAACCCAAAGGTTCTCCATATCATCCACGGAGTGATCCTCGGCAGCACCTCAACCAGCCTCCTGACCCCGAAGAACTCCTTCACCACCTTGACAACGTACTCCCTCGTCCCCGGGTACTCGTTGAGAGTGTTGCAGAAGTAGACAATCAGCTCATCTCTTGGTACGTGGTGCAGAACCAGGTCTAGTGTTACGAGGCTGGCTTTTCCACCGCTGAAGGCAACCGATGCAACCGGTTCCTTGAACAGTAGCTTGGCTACTCTCAGCGATTCCTCGACGACTTTGTGTGACAGCTCAACCTTCTCCTCCAGCGACAGAGAAGTCGCTAGCTCAACGATGGTTGAGTAACCGATGAACTTGCCGTAGACTAGGAGCACGACAGTGCTGTGGTTGAGCAACTCGGTGCTCACCGTAGGCACATGTGTATCACAGCAAGTAGCTGTCTGGTTGACCGAGGATCGATCCCTTCGCGCACCCACCAGACCTCGAACAACCGTTTCCCCGTGTACGCGATGTCAGCGTGATCTGAAACAATTCTCAGCAACCACCGCGCAGCTGTTTCGAGCGGGTACATCTCTGAGAACTTCTGCAACTGCCTGCTGAGCAGCTCGTACTGTTCCTCCCCGATGGCTTCCCTGCTCCTCTCGATCCACTCCCGAGCTACGTCCACCAGTAACCTCTTGAGCACCTCGGTTCGCGCGTCCACTCCTTTCACCTCCTTTTCACAATTTTGTGAAGAGAAGCGTACGGGTTTTCATTGCTGTAACCGCACCTCGGGCACTTAACTCGTTTAGCTGTGCTCTTGGTGAAGTACACGTAGTTGCATCTCTTGCACTCAACTGGTTTTAGAGTGCTCATGCTTTGCATCCTCGGAGTACTTCCTCGTTGTTGGAGAAGATACTCCGAGTAGTTCTCTGATTGCGTTGTATGTTAGTCCGTGTGTGTGAAGGCAACCTGCCAACCTGTGGATTGTCCAGTACTCCCGCTTGTCAGCACGTGCTGCTACACTGCGTGCAACGTCCTCTGGTACTCCTAGTTCAACCAGCGTTTTCTCCACTAGCTCGCGCTCTGGTTTAACAGTGAAGAGTCTTAGTTTTTCAACAGCGCTTCTCGCTCTTCTAACGTTCTTGGGGTTTGCTCCAACAAGTTCACCAATGGTTTTAACCGTTAGCGGTAGACCCCGCTTCCTCATCTCAACGTACACTGCTACGAGCTTTTCTACCTCGGAGCCCGTAGCGGTTTCCCACAGCCTTCTGACGACTTCAACGATTCTGCATGGTTCAACTTCGACGACTGCTTCGACTCTGTCTAGCACGTTGACTCTGATCTCCCTGGGTAGCTTGAGTAGTGGTGTTAGCTTGAGTGTAGCATCAGCTGTGTACACTCTGAAGCCCTCTAGCTCTTCGCCGTTGACGCCCGTAGCGTAGTACACTGGTTCTCTGAGGTTTGACCACGCTACAGCTGTTACAGCTAGTCCTTCGAACTTTCTCCTCCTTCTCGAGTACAGTCTAACGAGTCTTCTACTGAACCCTGTTGTCAGCAGTCTTCTCACCTCGGTCTCGATCTCCATGGGTCTCAGCTTCGTTTCGTTCCTGGTGATGCTCTTCAGCTTGATTCTTGCTATCATCAACTCGTATCACCCTCGAGGGACTCTTCGAGCAACTTGACCTTCTCGTCAACGAGTTCCCGCAGCCTCATGAGCTCTTCGAGAGCCTTCCTCCTCGTGCTCGGTTTTCCGTGCAGCACTCTGTCAACGTACTCCTCGATCGCTCTGCGGGCTACTGTAGCAAGGTCAACGTCCTCGATGTTCGACAATCCAAGGGTCAGTAGCCTCTCAGCGTGCTCGTAGCTTAGAACTGGTCCAACGTAGCACTTCCGAACCCTCTTCGACCCCGGGTCGTAGTGAGCGTAGTATATGTACTCGCGTTCACCGCGGGACTCGATGTACCTGTAACCTATGTTACCGCACCTGGGGCAAACGCTGTAAACCGTCATACCCTTCTCTCTCCTACCCATACACCACACCTCACCTTTCTCTCTTTTGAACCCCCTTATATGCTTTTCCTCCTCTTACAAATTTGTGAAAACAGCCCTAAAAGCTGAACCACTCAGCCTGAGAGAAAGGTATATAAGGGTGTAAAAGGTGAGGTAAGTGTGGTGAGAGCATGAGTACGCCTCACCTTGAGAGGATAAAAGCCAGAACACTGGGTCTCGTTGAGGAGTTGAAGAGGAGGAAGGTGATAGACCTGGGTGAAGCAGCACTCATAGCTGGCTACAGCTACTGGTACTTCAGGTTCTACGTTACTCGTGGACTAATGATGCTGTACCCGAACTGCATAAAGATCGAGAAGCACGCGCTGCACTGGGTCTGCGAGGAGAAATGACAATCATCGAGATGCGCGGCAAGTGCACGAAGGCTCGAGATGTTCCAGTAGAGGTGGAGAAGCAGCTGAGTGAGTTCATCAAGGACTTCGAGAGCACAGCGTGCTGCATTCTCAGGCTCATCAGGCAGGCTTTCGCGGGCTACTACTCGAGCAAGCTGCTTGACAGCGTTCTCGAGGTTCTCGGAGAGCTGGTGTGGGAGGTGGCTTGCAGGCACTTCGGTACACCAATCAGAGGGGGGAAACCATCGTTCCCAGTGATACAGGTGTTCTCAGCGGGCGGTTGCAGA
>JAWAXJ010000095.1:0-4640 GCA_038896955.1 Desulfurococcaceae archaeon | reverse complement strand
AGAAGAATGAGCTCATCCTCACCCAAATCAGGTTTTTCAATCTCCTTACTCAACCTAACCGCCTCCGTGAAAAACAAGACATCCGAACCGACGTTCTCCCCCATCTACTTACACCTCCAAATATCATAGCCATGTTGCGTACTCAAAAACAATATAGCTAACGCTATGAGTCCTGCGTATGTGCTAGTGTCCACACGTCAAGCATTTTTTACTCACCTCACTACTAATAAGCGAACAAAGTCTCTATATGTAGAATTTGTTATTTGCTGTTTTAGTGCGTTATATTATGTAATGCTGTTTGTTTAGGGCGTGATTTGGGGCGGGCTCGCTAGTTCGTGTGCTTCTTGGCTGGGTTCATGCACTTCATGCGTGGGTTTCGTCTTTTTCTTCTTTAGTGCTTTCTTGATTGCTTGGGCGTTCGCTAGTGCTTTCTGCCATGCTTTATGTATTACTACGTCGTCAGCGTGCACCCCCATCGCCCTCAGCAGTTCTCTGGTCGTGTTTAGTTTTATTTTGTGTCTTCTTGTTACGGCCATCGCAGTTATTAGCTGTTCTAGGTACTCCTGCTTCGTCATGACTTTCTCGGGCTTGCCTCTCACGTTCACGTCCTCGAACATGCCTGAGTAGTTGAAGGGGACCTGGGTAAAGTCTCGTGGTTGCTTGAGTTCTTTCTGCACGTATATGTAGGGGGCGGACCTAAGAGGCTTCACGACCGTTATGGACTTCACGTCCTCACGCATTTCCGTGTACGCTATGGTGGTTACCCCCTGCAGTATTTCTACTATTATGTCTGCCAGCCTCTCGTGGTATTCCGTGCTCTCCTGCATCAGTACCTGCTTAATCACTTCCCTCTCGTACTTGTCCTGTATGCTGAGCCCCTTGAACAAGATGAATGGTGAGTTTCTGAAGAACACGGGTATTAGGCTAAACCTCTGGCCTGCGAAGATGACGTATAGTATTCCGTTCAGCATGCCCAGCCTCTCTAGCTGGTGCCTCACGTCAGAATAGATCTTCTCACTCATTCTCTTGGCCTTGCTTTGTTCTTGGCTCAGCCCCCCGTACAGCACGTCATCAACGAACACATGCACCACGTTCACGTCCCTGATTAGGTCCTGATTGTCTGCAATGTATGTTATTATGTCTAGTATTGTCTTACCGCTGAACCCCCTGTATGGCACCCCCATCTCGTCAAAGTGTTCCTGGGACACGCTTATTAGGTACTTGGCGGTCTCAGTCTTCCCCATCTCCATGAATCCAACAATCGTGAGCGGTCTGAGCTTGACGTGATTGAATTGTCTTGGGTCCCTCCTCGGCTTAAAGTAGCTAGTCAGTAGTCTTATATCACCAACTAACTCGCTCCCTCCCCCCTTCAGTATCTCATTTATTAACGCATGTATCTTATCCACGTTCCACTCTCCTCGTCAGGGACTTGAGTATTTTCTCCTCAAGCCCCACTGCTTTTGGTAGATTGAGGAAGTCGAATCTGTTCTTTACCCCCAGCTCCATCATCAGGACTTTAGCGTTCGGGGGTATCACTAGCTTGCCGTTGTAGCTGCCTCTCAGCCACGCTTTGATGGTTTCTCCCGCTACCCACCTGCTAAGGACGTAGAGCCTGTGGTCGTCGGGCCGTACGTTAACGTGCACCATCCACCTACCCAGCTCATCGCCGAAGACTCTCGAGTAGTCGTCTTTCTGCATCTTCTTGTCCAGCCTGCTTGCTCGGACTAGCGTCTGCATTAGTCCGTGCAGTCCCGCTATGTATTCTTCCTCTTCCCACCAGCTCATTTAACCACCTAATCAAAGAGTGCCTTGAGCTCCCACGGGTCTATCGTCTCAGGTAGTTTCAGCTCTTCCCTTACCTCGTTCCACTTCCTGACTAGCTCCTCAACCTCCCTAGCCGTGAGTCCCTTAAATCCCCCGCCAACCCCTAATATCTTATGAACTACGGCCTTGGCGTTCCTGTACCCTGACGCCCAATCTATCTCCTGGGCCCAGTCCACGGATTTCCAGTCTCTATCTCCTAACGCTTCATCTATTGCTTTAGCTAGTGCCACCACGCTTATGTACGTCCATATCCTGTCCTTCCCCTCCTTGTACTTTCTCGGTATCTCGTCCCACAGGTAGTCAGCTATCTGCTTCACTCTCGGGGACAACTGCTTTACTTTCCTGGCTCTCTGGACCGCCTTAACTACTACCGCCCTAGCTACCTCGACCTTCTTCTCGGGGTGCTTCCTCACTACCTTCTTAATCGTTTTCTTGGCTAGAGTCTTCCTCACTACCTTCTTAACTGTTTTCTTTACCTCACGCTTCAGCTTCCTAACTACTACGTAGTAGTCGTTCACGTGCCTCCAGGGACCCCTGCCTATTAGTCCACCCCTCCTCTTGTCAAGATGCGGGACGTGCTTGCTTATGTGGTTCTTGCCCCTAGCGTAGTAGTGTCCTGGACCGGTCCACGCCTCCCTGCACGCCCTAACACTATACCCGTTCTCCTCAGCCCACTTAATCAGGTCGCTTAATGTACGGAAGTACCTGAGCTTAGTTACCATACCTAACCACCTAAAACATGGAGCTTGAAGTGTATCTTTCTCCAGACACTACGCCATCTAGACTTACTCAGCCTCTTCAGAAACTCTTCATCGTTGTAGAGCTTCCTCAGGACCCGGTCGTTTATCTCCCCAGATCTCGTGAAGGGTGACTCACCATATCTCCTCTTTATCTTGCTTTCATGCTTCTTGAGCCACTTGGTTAGCGTGCCCCACCTTATGCTACCCCAGTCCACCCTCTTCCTACCCATACCGCCTCCCCCATAGGGACAACAAAAGCACTAGCAGGAGTATGAGTAGGCCGACACCCACTAGGACACCAGAGACCAGAGACCTGTAGGAGCTTACAAACTCTCCTATCCAGGCTTCAGTTGTCTTAGTAATTGTCTTGGTGTATGTTGTGACGTATGTTGTAGTGTATGTTTTTCCCGGTCTCGTCACGGTCTCAGTTATTGTCTCAGTTATTGTTTTAGTTACGGTGACGGTACCCTCGGTTGCATTCATGTCTTGCAACATCTCATTAATGTCGTACGCTAGACTAGCGGTTAGGGAAACGGGGGACGTTCTGGAAGCCAGGAACTCGCCCACCCCATACGTGGGCTGTGCGGTCACGAACTGCTTGGGGCTTATGTCGTGTTCTGATATGTTGTAAGTTAGCGGTATAGTTACTGAAACAGCACTAAACACAAGCTCGGAAGACACACTAACTAATGAAATAAGCATTAACACAAAAAACGGCATCATTTTTGGTTTCACTCTTGATCACCTGCTTAACTTAGGGGCACTAGCTGGAAGGTTATCGCAAGCACTATCCTATCCCCGACATCTTGGATCGTGAACGCCTGATTAAGAACTATTCTCACGTGCTCGTAGTTTGTCCATTGTGTGCTGCACCAACTCGTGTCAGTGCAGGACGATGATAAGCTTAACTCGTTGAATGTCTTGCCTATGTCGTTAGCGTTGTTAAAGCTGATAATGAAGTTGACGGTCCAGCTGGTGCTTCCCGTGGTGGGGTTGCTGTACTGGAAAGAGAACGTCGGGCTTATCTGTACTTCAGTGCCTGAATCATAGAACTTAATTGTAGTAGTTGAAGTGTATATAGTGAAGCTCGCCCAGCCCAAACCTAGAGTCACGTTACCCCAGTCCGTGACGTATGTGGTTTTTGGAAATGTTAGTGTGTAGCGATACACTCTGTTAGCTTCGTAAGTCCTGCTAGGAATGTATAAAGCGTCATAGGTTGTGCCGCCTATCTGCGATCTTATCGTTACCGCTGTTGTGGTTGTTGATGTGAAGTAGAAGTAAAGCATCTGAACGATTGTGTCGCCGTCTATCATGTATTTCCTGTCCAGCCTGGTGCCTGCAGACATGCTGTAGAAATTATCGTTGCCCGTCCCACTACCGTACACGAATCTTGCCAAGCCCGCCGCATTCATCAGAAAGCCATGAGCACCTGCGAACGGGTCATTGCCTCCCGGGCACTCGTAGTACACAGTGTAGTTCACTGGTATTACTATGCCCGCCTCATCAACCCTCTCACCCACACCGTAGCTCAGTACACCATAACCTAGTATTAGTAGTGTCAAGACCGGAATAACCAGCATTCTAACCATTCTAACCATTTACTCAACCCCATAATTATTCGGGCGATTCCGGGGGTTGCAGTTCCTCATCGGTTATGGTTAGGTGCTTGATTATTTTGTCTGAGTTCAGCCAAAGCGTCGTGAGAAGACCGCCTAGCATGAACAGAAGATTCACGGATATTGGGACTCGCAGGGGTCCTATCCTTAAGACTAGAAAAACCTTATCTAGTCCTACTAGGTACCCGTAAAGTATGACTATCTTCGAGGCCAGCAGACCAGCCGTCATCGAGTGCTTGAAGGACCTCGTGTACTTTAGCGTTAAGGCGAAAGCTATGAAGAAAGACCCCAGCAGAGTGATTAGGTACAGGTTGTAGCTGTAGGGGTCAGGGAGTTGCGGGAGTTGAGAGAGGTTCAACGCTCACACCGCCGGACAAGGCCATCCCGATAAGCACCCCAACAAGCAATGGTATGGTAATAAGCAACATGAAGAGCAGGGGCTTGGTCGTTGCAAACCTAG
>JAWAXJ010000094.1:0-4656 GCA_038896955.1 Desulfurococcaceae archaeon | reverse complement strand
AGGTTGACTGAACATCCACTACTTAAGGCACGAGGAGAGAAGGTTCTGCTTCTAGGTAACGAAGCCATAGCTCGCGGTGCTCTAGAAGCTGGAGTGTGCTTTGCAGCTGGCTACCCTGGAACACCCTCCACCGAAGTGATAGAGGCTATATCAGAGGTGGCTCAACACTGCGGTGTTTACGTTGAATGGAGTGTAAACGAAAAAGTGGCCTTTGAAGCAGCGTACGGTGCTGCTATTTCCGGTGTTAGGAGTTTAGTCTCAATGAAACACGTGGGTTTAAACGTTGCAGCTGACATACTTATGAGCTCTGCTTACTCCGGTGTAGAGGAGGGATTTGTGATAGTATCAGCCGACGACCCCAGCCAGCACAGTAGTCAGAACGAGCAGGACAATAGATGGTACGGATTCATAGCACACATACCTGTAATAGAGCCCTCCAATGCTCGAGAAGCCTACAGGTTGATCAAGGTAGCTTACGACGTAAGCTCAAGGTACAAGCAACCTGTTATCTTCAGAACAACCACGCGAATAAGTCACACACGAATGCCCGTAGTACTGGAGAACGATATACCAGAGAGCAGGAAGTGTAAAGGCACCTTCATCAAAGATAATGAGAGATGGGTTCTAGTACCCGCTCATTCAAGGAAAATGAAGATAAGAATGATGAACGCGTGGAAAGCTATTGCTGAGAACGAGAACAGAGAATCTTTAATAAAAGTTATGAACCCTGGCATGAAGACTGCCATTATAGCGAGCGGGTTAGCCTACTCGTACACGTCAGAAGCTCTACGTATTCTCGGGTACTGGGATAAAGTAACCCTGGTGAAGGTCAATATGCCAGTTCCTTTGCCACGTACACCTGTTAAGAGTGTTCTAGAGTACTCTGAGAGAATTCTGGTAGTCGAAGAACTAGATCCCGTCGTTGAGCTTCAAGTCAAGAGCCTAGTTGCTGAATTAGACGCTAAGGTGAAGGTTCATGGAAAGGACATTGTACCAGAAAACGGGGAACTAGATCTCGATGTCGTTGTCAAAACCCTTTCAAAGTTTCTCAACGTGAATCCGCCGGGAACCTGGAAAAGCATAGGAGCTGTTGAGATATCTCCTCCTATACCACCAAGACCACCAGTACTTTGCGCGGGTTGTCCACACAGGTCCACGTACTACATCTTCAAGGTTGCTTCTAACAGAGCTAACTTGAAGAATGTTATATACACAGGAGACATCGGATGTTATACGCTAGGGTATCAAAAACCGTTTGATATGCAGCACACATGCTTCGAAATGGGTGGTAGCATTGGAGTTGCTCACGGTTTATCAAAAACAGTAGATAACCCTGTTGTAGCTGTCATCGGGGACTCAACGTTCTTCCATGCTGGATTACCACCCGCGCTGAACATCGTCTACAACAGGGGGAGAGCAGTAGTTTTGGTACTAGATAACATAACCACTGCTATGACGGGTCATCAACCACATCCAGGTACTGGTTTAACAGCTACTGGTGAGAAAACAAAGAGAGTGCTCCCCGAGGATGTTTTAAGGTCCCTCGGGTTTGAAACCTACGTTATAAACCCACTCATGGTTAGAGAATCCGTGGAAACTGTACAGAAGGCTTTGGAGAGGTACAAGCAAGGCGTTAACGTGAGCGTTGTTTCTAGAATGAGATGTGCTCTCGAAGTTCTAAGAGAAGCTCGTAGAAGAAAGATTACACTACCAGTATACAGCGTGCTCGAGGATAAATGCACAGGGTGCTCAGCGTGCATAAACCTGACAGCTTGTCCAGCCATTGTACCAGATCCGAAAACCGGTAAACCGAGGATCATCAGTGAGCTCTGCGCTGGATGTGGTCTTTGCGCTTACGTATGCCCCTACAAAGCTATTGTAATAGCAAACAAACCCAGCGAAGAATGGGAGAAGCTCTGGTGGGAGCTATGAGAACTTTTAACCTTGTCATCGTGGGTGTTGGAGGACAAGGAATCCTAACCCTTGGCTCCATTGTGGGAACAGCTTCAATGATCTCCGGAAGAGATGTTAGTATTGCGGAAGTTCACGGCATGAGCCAGCGCGGTGGAAGCGTAATAGTTCATGTAAGAATAGGTGAAGAGCCTAGTCCCATAGTGCCCGTTGGTGCAGCTGATCACGTAATAGCGCTGGAGCTGATCGAGGCTGCAAGGTACGCTCATTACGCTCGTCAAGACGCTTTCCTCGTCGTAAACGATTTCCTGTGGCCACCACCGCTTCAAAAGTACCCAGCAAGGGACTTGATTGTAAGTAGCTTAAGGGCTAAAAATGCGAAGCTCTACGTCTTTGACGCCAACAAGCTTAGTGCTCAATACACGGGCTCCATAATATCCGCTAACATAGCACTGCTCGGTTTTTCGCTTGGAGTAAACCAGGAACTCGAAGATATCATACCACTTGATGCCGTTGAGAAATCGCTGGAAGAACACTTCAGAAAGAACATCTTGGAAGCAAACATTAAACTACTAAGAGCCGCTTACGAAGAGGGACTTAAGCATGGAAGAAGCCGTTAAATACCTTGAAGAAGCCTTAAACTACCTTGATAAACTCGAGTCGATCGTGAGCAGGCTAAAACCAGGAGATGTAATCTCAGCTGGTCTAGTGTACCAGCTGTACGAGCTCTTGATGCTGACCAGGGAAAAGCTCGTGGAAGCCAGGTTCAAGGTTGTTAAAGAACATTCCCACTGAAGCCTATCAATTAAGCTTTTAAATCCGAATTACAGTATTCTGGAGGTAAGGTGCAATAACATGGTTATCAAGGAGAGCAACATAACTAGAACAATTGTTAAGTACGCGTCCAGAGAATTGGAAGAACTGAGTAGCGTTGATGTAGCTATAGTGGGAGCAGGCCCCTCCGGCTTAACAGCAGCATACTACCTCTCCAAAGCGGGTTACAAGGTAGCAGTCTTCGAAAAGAGGTTTAGCTTCGGCGGTGGAACCGGTCCCGGAGGGAACATGCTACCCATAATAGTTTTCCAGGAGGAGGCGTTACCGATTCTAGAGGAGTTCAGCATACGCTATGAGAAGGCAGACACAGGCTTATACGTTGCCAAACCCTCTGAGGCGATAGCGAAGTTAGCTTCCAAGGCCATAGATGCCGGCGCCAAAGTCCTTCTAGGTGCAACGGTCAACGACTTGATCTACAGAACAAACCCACCGAGAATAACAGGCGTAGTCTGGGTTTGGACACCCATACACGAGGGCGGATACCACGTAGACCCCCTCTTCACAGAGGCTAAGGCGGTTGTTGATGCAACAGGTCATGGTGCAGAAATCGTGTGCATTGCTGCAAGGAAGATCCCCGAGCTAGGTTTAGAGGTGAAGGGCGAAAGATCAGCTTATGCTGAGAAAGCTGAGAAACTGGTGGTTGACTACACAGGACAAGTTGTCCCAGGACTCTACGTTACAGGTATGGCTGTTGCAGCTGTTCACGGACTTCCAAGAATGGGGCCAATATTCGGTGGTATGCTACTAAGTGGTAAGAAGCTTGCTGAAATACTAGCGAAGGACCTAGAAGTCTACTCGGAAACAACGTAAGCGAATTCCAGTTCGCCAACATCTCCAAGCTTTTTAAAGTACATGTGCGGGTCCATAAATACTATTTTTTCAGCTCTCACGAGATCATCAACAATGGACATCTCACCAAGTACAGCTTTACCAGTCTCGAGCCTGCCGGCGATCAATCTCCTCGCGTAAATGTTTCTGCACCTAAGGTTACCGGCTACAATGGGGTTCCTCGAACCAACCGCTACAACGTTGATGCAGTGAATCGATTGAACGATCACGGGCCCCCTTCTTGTAAATACATAGCAGTTTTCAGCTGCCAGAACACCTATTTTACCACTTCCTATGAAGATAGCTTTGCTATGCGCAACCGCGAACTTTATGTCGAACGTTCCTAGAACAAGCAACTCCTCGTCCTTCATGATGTCTTTGCTAACTTTACCAATGAAAACCCCCATATACGTCTCCTAATTTAATAGTTCTTCGAGACTCTTGGGAACACCAGGATATAGACCCCCTTTCTTGGATTTAATAATGTCTATGATCCACTGAGGAAGCCTGTAAACACCATTCCTGTACTCCAAGAACCCGTCTTTAACTAGTAGTGCGAGTTTTACGTAGAGTTCCTTTACTATAAAGGCATCGTCTAGCTCACTTACTAGGTCAACTTCACCCATTCGAGCTCTCTTTTTAACTTCTTCTTTCAAGTCTAGAACAGCTATTATGTCACCAGCACTGATATGGCGTATAAAGTACTCCATGATAAGCCTCTCGAGTTTTCCAAGCCGTAGTACATCTTCTAGTGACCTAGTGGAGCTGTTTCCTCCGCTCAACGAATCACCTTCTTTCAGTAGTACCAAGTGTTGTAGTAAACGGGCTCGTTTACCATGAACGCTGTGTTTCTTCTAGCCTTACATGCACTCTTAAACAAGCACTTCTCGCACAGAGGTTGAGAATCTCTTAAGCACACTGTTCTACCCATGATCCAGAAGAAGTCGTCGACTTCAGCTGGTGAGTAACCGGACCTCTCGGAGAGATACATGTATGCTCTTCTAACGGTAAGCCTTAGTAGTACATCCTCCTCGTAGGTGAACTCTACGCCAGTCTTGATCTTGTCCCACATAGGTCCTGATA
>JAWAXJ010000093.1:0-4703 GCA_038896955.1 Desulfurococcaceae archaeon | reverse complement strand
GCAGTTAAGATACTGACACATTTTCTCAACAGGCTTTTTACCGTAGAGTCTAACAGAGACTACTGCGATACGCGTTGGGTCAAAGCGCGCCAGGAATTTACCAGCTATTCTTAGTCTCTCGTCTATTTTCTTTATGTCTAGTATGTAAACACCGTCTGATCTAACCTTGTAGACGAATCCTTCCATGAACTTTGTGCATATGTGCGTCCCGATGTGAACTCCAGCAGATAGGTACTTGTCTATTGGAACGAGGAGCTCTATAACTCCCACTTGTGGTTTCTCCTCCACTGTGATCAACCCCTAGGATATCTTCGGGAAGTAAAGAATCTCATCAGCCGTTTCTACGTGAGATAGGAACATTCTTCTGCAACAGTATCTTTTGACACCTAGTGAATCGAGAACCTTAGCTGGATGTTCTCCCTGTTTAACTCTCTTGATGTACTCTTCCCAGAGATGCCCTATTGGAGCACCGCACGTGAAGCATCTAACTGGAAACATCATGGAGATCACCTGTAGCTTTTCTGCCATCTTCTTCTAGCACTGTAACGACCCCATTTCTCTGGCTCTGTTTGCCTAGGATCTCCACTCAGCATTGTTCTATCATACTCCTTGAAGATTCTTTCTAAACTCTCTCTGAACTCACTAAAGTACTCTACAAGCCCTCTCGCTATGGCTATTCTACAAGCTTCCGCTTGACTCATAACACCTCCTCCTCTCACATTAACCTTTATATCAACGAGCTTAGCCAGGTTCCCCACTAGATGCAGTGGTTCAGCTATTTTCTCCCTAGCCATTTCAACCGGGTATATCTCCAGTGGTACACCATTTATCCAGACTCTGCCTTCACCGGGTTTAATAACAGCTCGTGCAATGCTTGTTTTCCTCTTTCCTGATGCTACCACTATCTTAAATGCTGCCTTAGCTTCTTCTGCTCTTTGACTCACGTTCCAGCACCCTTCCAACCCATGGCTTTTGCTAGCTCCTCTAATGTTGTAAACTCACCTGAAAGCCTAGTGTACATGGCTTCTGGGAACTTAATAAAGCTTTTGTTCTGTAGTTCTTTCGGTGTTCCCACGTAGACTCTAAGCCTCTTAAACGCCTCTCTTCCATGCGGTTTATCTACTGGTAACATCCCTCTAACAGCACGCTTAAAGATGTTCACTGGGCTTCGAGGTCTGCGAATACCTGATCTTTCTAAATTCGTGTGCACTTTTACTTTGAACAGTAGCTTATAACCCTCTATAACTCTTTGCTTTTTACCGCTTAGAACAGCCTTCTCGATGTTCACAACGTATATTCTGTAGCCCTCCAGCAACTTTTTGGCAACGATACTTGCTAGTCGACCAAGTATTTGCCCTTCCGCATCTACGTAAAGAACATTCTCAGCTGTGTTTTTACTCATGTTCTTCACCCGATAATCTTCACGTTTGAACCATCGGGTTTTTCCTTTAGTAGCTCAAATATGCTAATAGCTCTTCCACCAGCTCGATGTATTTTTTCCAAAGCTGACTTCGAGAACGATAAGGCTGCAACAACAACCTCGTGGTCCAGTTCTCCCGATCCTAGAACCTTACCTGGAACTACCACCCAGTCTCCTGGCTGAGTATACCTGTTAATCCTGCTGATGTTAACAGCTCTTCTTCTTGACGGCTTCATCAGCTCCTCCATAACAGCTCTCCATATGTTTGCATTGTACTTTCTGTAGTGCTCGTTCAAGGTTTCCAGCAGTAGCCTGAGAACAATGTTTGTTTTCTTTTCTACAAATGCAGTCATTGAATTACACCCATGCTTTTCAGCTTCTCTTCTAACTCGTTAAGCTTGTTAATTAGAATGTCAGCAGCACTAACTATGATACTTTTCAAGCTGAGAGCACCTGTTAGCTCAAAAGTTAAAATGTATTCATCTTCGCGGTTCAAAACCTTTAAGGCTTTGCTCTCACATACGTTCTCGCACAGTTTACATAGAGAGCAGTCGTAGATCTTCACAGTATCTGCAATCGCCTTGTTATCAACTAGCTTGAGAACAGATCTAGGGCAGGCATCAACGCACTTACCGCAACCATTGCAGAGCTCTTCTCTTATATGTATATCAGCTACGTACTTGTGTGCTGCAACCGTTACTGGGCTCCACTTGGCATGTTCCTTCCCTCTTCCAAGCCTAGCGAAAGCTTCTAGCTTAACTCTTTGGCCTTTGATAAGCTTCAGAATAGGTATGTTCTTGTAGACGGGTATCACATCCGTGTCGCTTGGAACAAGATCACCGCTGTACACCGTGAGCTCTCCTTTGCTGGGTCCTTCAACCTCTAGATCAAACTTCGCGAAACAATCTGGTGAAAATATTCTTCTTTCACCTGCTTCTGCACACTCCTCAGGTGGTTTGTACTTTAGGTGCGCGTTTTCGCTTGTTAACGGTATTAAACCGAGCCTGTGCGCAATGTACTCGTCATAGAAAACGCTTGAGTTCTCGATAAAAATCACGTAGTCGATTGCCATAGTTGGAACTTCGCTCATAGCTGCTCTTCTAATAGAGTTTATGAGGTGTAATGGTGCTCCCTTAACGTGTAGTTTAATTGAGTTTGACGTTTGCTCAAGTACCGTGATCTTCAACGCTAATCCACCAAACCTACAGCCTTTTACCTCTTCTACCTCCAGGACGCCTTGTTGTATCATGCGGTATTGGTGTTACGTCTTCTATTCTACCTATGATGAAGCCTGAGCGTGCTAGAGCTCTGATAGCAGCTTGAGCACCAGGACCCGGCGTTTTTGGTCCATGTCCACCAGGAGCTCTTACTTTAATATGCAATGCTACAATGCCTTTCTCCATGACTTCTACAGCAGCTTTCGAAGCAGCTAGCATGGCAGCATACGGACTTGGTTTTTCACGATCAGCTTTCACCACTCTACCACCACTCCAGATACTGACGGTCTCGGCGCCCGAGAGATCTGTTATATGTATGATCGTGTTGTTGGAGCTACTGTATACGTGGGCAATTCCCCACTTGAGCTCTCTCATCGAGAAAGACATCTAATCACCACCTGGATCAAGCTTAGCTAGTACTTGATGCCTGTTCCAATGCTTTAGCAAGTGGGCTCTTGTAGTAGAATTCTATGAGAGGCTCCTCATCGACCGACACTAGGTACCCGGGTGACCTGATCCTTCGACCAGAGATTGCTATATGTCCGTGAACTATTAGTTGCCGTGCCTCGTAAATGGACCTTGCAAGCCCCTTTCGATAAACTATTGTTTGCAGTCTTCTCTCCAGGAGATCTTCAACCCTCAGGTTAAGCACGTCATCGAGCTTAGCTCCTTCCTTCAGGAGTCCAAGCTTGATCAGCCTGCCGATCAGCGCTTTCTCTTCAACCTCTCTTACATCTGGTGGAGCTGCAAGTAGTGCACGCGCTCTGTGCCTGAAGTATCTTACGATTGTCATCGCCTTCCAGAGCTCTCTCTTGTTTCTAAGACCATAAAGTCCCAGTAGTCTTGACTCTTCCAAGAGTGTGTCTTTGCGCCATGGATGCCTAGGTCCAACCCAGGTTCTCCTAGACTTCTTGGGATCACCCATGCTCACGCATCACCTACTTCTGCTTCTGCTGCTGTGCTGTTTTCTTCTTTCTAACACCCACGGTAACTCCCAACCTACCGGTTGTTCTAGTTCTTTGACCTCTAACCTTGAGACCTAGCGCGTGTCTAATACCACGCCAGCTTTTTATCCTCTTTTCTCTCTCAATATCCTCTTTTACGTAGAATAATAGCTGTGCACCATAAAGGTGAATGTCCTCTCCTGACGTGATGTCTTTTCTTCTATTGTACATCCAGGCTGGAATATTGTATTCGTGTGGGTTTTTAACAACCGCTTCTATAGCTTTTACTTCGTCGTCGGTTAAGTAGCCCAGCTTCATTTGAGGGTCTAAGTTGAGAACTCTACATACGGCTAAAGCGTAGTTGTAGCCAACGCCTTTAACGGTTGATAGACCGTAGGCTAGCGGTAGCATTCCATCCACGTCGGTCTCAAGTATTCTTATAATACGGCGAAAAACTCTGGACACGCTATTCACCGTAAGCACACATCAACTATTATGGTCAAGCACTTTTAAAAACATAGTAGCTTTTAAAGGTTAACTCTACCGGAACCGTATAATCCGTTAGGCAAACGCCGGGGGCGGGATTCGAACCCGCGCGGGGTCAACCCCCACTGGCTCTCCAGGCCAGCCCCTTAGACCGCTCGGGCACCCCGGCTCAAAAATAGTTTTCGTATTGCTAGGTTTAAAATCTTCTTGATTCTCTCGCGTTTACAGCTCCATCTCAATCCATACTTCTGGTGGCACTCGTAGCCTGATCAGTTGTTTCATAACTCTCTCATCCTCTGCTATGTAGAGTAGTCTTTTGTGAATCCTCATCTCCCACTTTTCGTACTTTTTCTTACCTTCACCGTGGGGTAACTTCAGTGTTCTTATGGTGAGTCTCTTTGTGGGTAGTGGTATAGGTCCACTTACCTTAACACCGCTTTTCTTTGCTATATCGATCATTTTAGAGACAAAGTCCTCTAGAACTTTAACATTAGTGCTCCAGACCTTTATCTTGACCATTCGAATAGTAGACATACTCGAACACGCTGAGTACCATAACGTGTTGCTCCATGGCTACTTTACTGTGGTTATCATACCGTTTACTTCTTAATTGTAACCTGTGCTGGTTTAACTTCG
>JAWAXJ010000092.1:0-4800 GCA_038896955.1 Desulfurococcaceae archaeon | reverse complement strand
TCGAGAACTCTCCTAGTATACCTGGCTGCTTTCCTTATGAGCTCTAAGTCTCCTCCAAGCTTATCGTTTATGTAGGCGTGCCACGTGGCTTCAAGAATGTAGAAGTCTACGCCGAGTTCTACGAGGTCTTTAACCTTAAGCATCCATACAAGCCAACCAACATGTACTAGTCCACTCGGTTCAAAACCAAGGTAACCTCGAGGTTTTTCTCCCTCTAGTAGCAACTTCGAGAGTTCCTCCACAGTTACGACTTCAACCGTGTTTCGTGTTGCAACTTTGAGCTTCTCCTGAACTTCGCCAGTCAACGAAACACCTTCAAGTAAACCTGTTCGAATAAAAAATCAAAACATCTAAAATAGGTTTTAATATACTGCATGGCTATGGGTATTCGAAGACCTCTCCTGGTTTTAGCACAACTACTTTTACCCCGGTTTTCTCCTCAACTAGTTTCTTGAATTCATAGGGATCCGCTTGTATAACCGGAAAAGTACTGTAGTGCATTGGTATGACTACCCTTGGCTTCAAGAGCTCTACTGCTTTAACGGCTTCTCTAATACCCATTGTAAAGTGTCCACCTATGGGTAGAAGAGCTATATCGGGATTGTACAGTTCATGTATAAAGGACATCTCTGAGAACAACCCGGTGTCTCCAGCGTGGTAAACTCTGAGATCCAGTCCTCCCACTACAACACCTGTTGGTGCTCCTCTCTGAGAACTGTGAACAGCGGGTGTTAGGACTATCTCGAGGTCCTCAACCCTCAGTTTACCACCGATGTTTCCACCAATGCTTCTCACACCCCGAGAACCAGCGTACTCCGCTATCTCGTAAATACCCACTATTGTTGCACCGGTAAGCTTAGCAAGCTCAATAGCGTTACCTAGGTGATCTCCGTGGTCGTGGGTAACCACAATGTAGTCTACCTTTACGTTCTTGTAGTCTTCGAGTTTAACAGGACTCAACGGGTTTTCAACCCAGGGATCAATTAGCACGGTTTTCTGAACACCATCAAAACCCTTTAAGTTGAGTTCAAAGAAGCTGTGACCAAGGTAACGAATTCTACCCAACGTTTTCACCCGTGTGTAGTATTTAAACCACCATGGCTAAAAACTAAAATTGCTCTACTTTGTCATCTATCAGCGTTAAGGGTAACCAAAGGTGCAACCAGTAGCCTTGGATGAGGAGTCAATATCAAAGCTACTTAAAGCAGGTAGAATAGCTAAAGAAGCAAGAGAATACGCTACGAGAAGCGCAAAGCCCGGCGTTAAAATACTGAGTCTTGCAGAGATGATTGAAAACTATATTCGAGAACTAGGTGGTGAACCCGCTTTTCCGGTGAACATTGGTATAAACAGTATTGCAGCTCACTACACACCGGTTTACAACGATGAATCTGTAATACCCGATGGATCAATTGTTAAAATCGATATTGGTGTACACATAGATGGATACATCGCTGATACTGCAGCAACAGTCTTCTTCAACCCAGCCTACGAGGGGCTTGTCGAAGCTGCGAGATCCGCTCTAGAAAGAGCAATCGAATTGATGAAACCAGGAGTTAAAGCCTCTGAGATTGGTGAGGTCATAGAAAGAACGATAAGATCAGCTGGTTACAAACCCGTAAAGAACCTGAGTGGACACAGTATTTCAAGGTACACTATTCATAGTGGTGTTACTATTCCGAACTACCACGATGTACTCGCAAGGCACAGGCTTAATCCAGGAGTCTACGCTGTAGAGCCCTTCGCCACGAACGGTGTAGGTATGGTTAAGGAAGCAAAGCTCGTAACAATCTACGCGCTTAAAACCAGGGCTCGTGAACCACCTTTGGAGCTCAAGCGAGTATACGAGTACATATACACAAGTAGGAGAGAACTACCCTTTGCAGTTAGATGGTACGCCAGGAGCGATATGGAGCTTGAGCAGCTGAAGAAAAGTCTTGAGCAACTAAAGAAGCTTGGATATCTCCACGAGTACCCTGTACTTGTCGAAAAAGCGGATGGCTTAGTATCCCAGTTCGAACACACTGTAGTAATATTGAAAAACGAAGTTATCGTTGCAACTGCGTAGACCAGGTGTTCTAGAGAAATAAAAAGAACATCTGTAAAGCAGTTGTAGAGGTACTACTTTATTCGCCCTTCGACAACGATCATGGTAACAGTTGTTCTTATATCCGGAAGCTTTCTTATTCTATTAGTTACTATTTCTCTTATTTTCTCAAGTGTGTCTGATTCTATTTTTACAACAATATCATATGTACCGTAGACGATGTAAGCTTCCTTGACTTCGGGGATTTTCATCAACTCGTCGAGAACCTTGCTCTCAGCACCGATCTCGGTCTGTATCAGTATTATTGCAGATTTGTTCGTTTTAGACACTTTTACCCACCCAAGAACTAAATATGAGGGGCTGTTTAATAAGTGTTATCTGGCGAATTGCACGTGAGAACTCCTGATGAAAATCGCGGGATGATCAGAATTTACGCTTTAACTCTGTTTGAAGATGATCCAGATAAGAACACAGCTCTTAAAATGATCAAATTCGGGCTCGCAACTCCTGTGAGAAGTAGAAGAGATGTACGTGGTCATCCTCTCGTTTTAAATCCATTCAGTAATGCATATCTGGGACCGTGGTTTAGAAACCACGCTGTTCGATACGGTATCGTTGTTGTTGATGCTAGTTGGAGAAAGCTACACGAAGAATACTTTAAGGGTATACGAGGAGTTCACTTGAAACTACCTCCGCTACTTCCAGGAAACCCAGTGAACTATGGAAAACCATGCGTACTCTCAAGCATAGAAGCTGTAGCAGCATCTGCATACATACTTGGCTTCAAAGACCAGTACCTCAAGTTTCTTGGATTATTCAAGTGGATGACGACTTTTCACACACTCAACGAAGAACTTCTCGAAGCATACTCTAATGCAAACAACGCAGATGAGATGGCTAAGATCGTGGTAGAGTACTGGGGTACCGTAGATCCATGCTATAGATTCCAATAGTTCACCTTAGTCAAAGCGGTTTATCAGAGGGGCCGGGCAATAACCCGTGTTCAGTTCACCCCCCGCATTAGTCTAAGCGGCCCATACCGGTTGCGCGGTACCTCATCCCGGACCCGGGCCTTGCACCACGCGGGACGGCCGTTTCAACGCCTCCACCACGGTCCTCCGCGGTTTAA
Source organism: Desulfurococcaceae archaeon (assembly GCA_038896955.1). GTDB lineage: Archaea > Thermoproteota > Thermoprotei_A > Sulfolobales > Desulfurococcaceae > UBA285. Next base: position 1,624 of record JAWAXJ010000092.1, on the reverse strand, counting down.
ACCCTCCCGTTACCGGGAGGTGGCCCGCATCATAGCCATATCGTAGTGGCCGTACCGTTTCTGTGCCGTTGCCACGGGTTCTACCCGTGCCTCTTACGAGGCCGCGCTACCGCGGGGTGCACGGTGTTTCCTCGCCTCCTATCCGGAGGCGTCGCGGGGTGCCCGGCCCCTAATCTCTCCATAATAATCATCGTATTATATACCTTCTATTCCTCTAAGCCTAAGCTAGTTCCAGTCGAAAAAGAAGGGTGGAACTCCCCAGTTTAAAGATGTAGAATCGTTCTCAAAACCCCCACCCCGCACTTTCAACTGGGTAATATTTAGGACTCTAGAAAGCGTTGCATTTTGCGTATTGATAAAAACATTTGTTTGAAGTTTAAACATTAAGTTCTATTATATTGTTAATTATCATTATACAAACCGATATTGAAGACCGTCAAACTGTATTCGATTTAATAGCTTCTTCATAATAGTCCAGTTGAATTCAAGGGGTCTCTCTCCTCGGTTGATTGTGCAGTGGAAACTGAGGGGTGAAACTGGGGAGTTTATATGAATGCGCCTGAAGAGTTTCACGGATCATCCACCGTGTCCATTTGAAACAAACCGGTGAAACTTTAGGTTATTAGAGGGGTTACTTCTCTTTTATTTAAAGACCCTGATACATGTTCAAATTGGGTGAATAACTTGTCGAATGTTGGTTCTGAGAGAGTAATTGTTGTTGGTAAGAAGAGTATATCTAGTTATCTAATTGATGTTGCAGTAATGTTTCAGGAAGCATCTACGGTTGTTCTAAGAGGGGAGGGTAAGTTCATTAGTAAAGCCGTTGATTTATTCAATGCTATAATGTCCAAGATGGGTGAAAGTGTAGAACTTGTTGATGTTTCAATTGGAAGCAACATTGTTAGAGGTCGGATAAAACCATACATTGTGATCAAGGTTAAGAGAAAGTAAAGAGCGCTCTATAATGTTCATTGCGAAGAGATGATCCAGCAATTCTATTATAGCATTGTACCCCGGTACTTCTCCCGAGGCGATTCTGTCTATAGTGTTCTCCATTCTCCGAGTTAACTCAACCGTGGTCACTTCTGAATAGTTCTTACTCAGGTAGTCGTACACCTGTATTCCTTTCTTTGTTGGTACAAGCTTCTTCAACTTAGCACTTTCAATAACGTAACCATGTCTCTTGATGTTCTCAATGATCTTAGCGTACGTACTGGGTCTTCCAATACCAAGTTTCTTCATTAACGCAACAACATCACCTTCACTGTAGAGTGGTACTTTACTCGAGTTACTCAATTGAATGGAGAACTTCGATGCGGTGAATTTGTCCAAGTGGCGGAGTTCGTTGTAAACCCTAAGTCCTACCACAACGTTGAAACCGGGTTCAATGATCTCGGTGTAGAAGGATATTCTTCCAATCTCCACGCCTGATACATATACGCTGTACTCTGATTTAACTGCTTTGAAGGGCTTCATCTGGCTAGCGATGAATCTTCTGAACACAAGGTCGTAGATTTTTAGGTGTTTACTCGTGAGTGGTATGATCGTGGTTACTAAACCTTCATCAATAGCTTTAAGCAGATCTTCGACATCAAGTGGATACACTGGTCTAATAGCTTCATGA
>JAWAXJ010000091.1:0-4806 GCA_038896955.1 Desulfurococcaceae archaeon | reverse complement strand
ATCTAAAGTACCACGATAGAGTTTGGCAAATGATCAAGATGGGGCAGAGAAGCCTTGTTGTTGACTTTGAAGACCTCATACTGTACAACAGGGACCTCGCGAACAAGCTTCTGGATGAGCCAACGAAGGTTCTCGAAGCCTTCAGCAACGCGCTCAAGTACATCGTTGAGAGGGATAACCCGGAGTACGCTAAGACGGTTAGAAAGTTCTACGTGAGAGTGAGAAATCCTCCAAAGGTCCACAGGATCAGAGAGCTGTCCAGCGACTACATCGGTAAGTTCGTTGCCGTTGAGGGGATAGTAACAAGGATCACCAGGGTGGACGCTAAGCTTGTTAGAGCAATGTACAGGCATGTAACAGAGTACGGTGAAGTACACTACTTCATGTACCCACCAAAGGAGTCTGGATTAGAGTTTACCGATAGAATCGATAAACCACCATACTGCCTAGAGTGCCATAAGCCTGCCAAGTTCGACCTCGTAGTTGAAGGAAGCGAGTTCGTTGACTGGCAGAAGATAGTTATCCAGGAGAAACCCGAGGAGGTTCCCGGTGGTCAAATACCCCGATCCACTGAGGCTGTTCTCACGAGCGATATCGTTGACATCGTTAGACCCGGAGACAGGGTTGTTGTAACAGGTGTACTAAGGGTTACTCCGCTGACTTCTCAGCCTGATAAGCGTGGAGCAAAAACAGTGTTCTCCTTCTACATCGACGTTAACCACGTTGAGGTTCAAGAGAAGGTTCTAGAGGAGATCGTGATAACAAGAGAGGACGAGGAGAAGATCAGGGAGCTTGCGAGGGATCCATGGATAAGGGAGAAGATCATAGCTAGCATTGCACCGGGTATCTACGGTCACTGGGACATCAAGGAAGCAATCGCTTTAGCGATGTTCGGTGGAACTCCGAAGATTCTTGCTGATGGAACAAGGATCAGAGGTGATATACACGTGTTGATCATAGGTGACCCTGGTACTGCGAAGTCTCAGTTACTCCAGTTTGCAGCCAGAGTTGCACCTAGAGGACTCTACACTAGTGGTAAGGGTTCAACAGCAGCTGGTTTAACAGCAACTGTTCTAAGAGACAAGATGACGGGTGAGTACTACCTGGAGGCTGGTGCACTGGTGCTTGCTGATGGTGGTGTAGCATCCATAGACGAGATAGACAAGATGAGAGACGAGGATAGAACAGCTATTCACGAGGCTCTCGAGCAGCAGACTGTTAGCATAGCGAAAGCCGGTATTGTTGCAAGGTTGAACGCTAGAACAACCGTTATAGCTGCTGGTAACCCCAAGTACGGACGCTACGATTCTACTCAACCCGTGTCAAAGAACATTGATCTACCAGTAACCATTCTCTCAAGGTTCGACCTGATATTCATAGTTCAGGACATACCCAGCGAAGAGCAGGACAGAAGACTGGCCAGGCACATTCTCGGGATTCACACGGATGCTGAGAAAGCTAGAGGATTCATAGATCCACAGCTACTCAAGAAGTACATTAGCTACGCTAGAAGGTACATTAGACCACAGTTAACACCTGAGGCTTCAAAGCTCGTTGAGGAGTTCTACACGAGTTTAAGGAAAGCATCACTCACAGCCGAGGGGGGTGTATCAGCAATTGCTATCACACCGAGGCAGCTGGAAGCTATAATTAGGCTTGCAGAAGCTCACGCTAAGATGGCTTTGAAGACCAAAGCTACCATTGAGGACGTTGAGGAAGCCATAAGACTAGTCATGGTTAGCCTTTCGAGAGCGGGGTTGGACGTTGAGAGTGGTAGGCTAGACATAGACCTCCTTGAAACAGGTATATCATCGTCAACGAGGCTGAAGAAGAAGAAGTTCAGAGAGTGGCTTATGAAGCTGCTTGACAGTGTTGGTGGTGAAATAGAGTTCAACGAGCTGATCAAAAGAGCTGCCGATGAGGGCTTCGAAAAGGACTTTGTTCAAGAAACTGTTCACGAGCTCTACAGAAGCGGTGAAGTGTACTACCCGAGGCCCGGTAGAATATCCAAGGTTAAGTAGTAGAGTACAGCGAGAACAAAGTGTTCCACGCGGTTTAACAAAAAGCCTTGATCTCGGTAAACCCACGCGTACTCCTAACTTGGTTTACTCTGCTTAGTAAGCTTCTCGGAGACCCATCTAACTCTGTGCTTCCACATCGATGGAGGTGTCCACATGATCCATGCTGGTAGAGCTTTGATGAACTCGTAGGCTTCCTCCCAGCTTTCTAGTCCAAGTTTCCCAGCGAGCTCCTCAAGGCTCATGGGTGTTTTAATGTACTCGTGGACGATCTTGAGAACGTTTTCATCTACTACTATCTCCTTTTCTCCAACTTTTACAACAAACAATACGTTTCCTTCACCACTACTCATGCTTAAGCACCATGCGGCTCCACGTAATCCTCAGTAATGTACCCAGGTACTTTTATGCTTTAACGAAGTGTTTGAATGGGGCCGCCGGGATTTGAACCCGGGACCACCGGCGCTCCGGGATGTATGGGGTTACGGGGGTTATCCCCCCAGGCCGGCATCCTAGCCAGGCTAGACGACGGCCCCTTTTCACCCTTTCATGGATAAAGCCTAGGAGCTAATATAAAGGTTTCCCGGTAATACTCAATACTTTCGCTTACCTCTCTCCCTATTTTAACCACATTTGGAACGATCGTTTACAAGGACGTGTCAAAAAACATATAATCCTGATTCATCTCTTCATTCAGCATTTTTAATGAATCATTGAATGAGATACTTGTACACTTCCCTATCTAGTCTAGGTGAGTATTTACATTCGTGACGCTTTAGGGGTGTTTGAATGGGGATTAAGTACATCTGCGGAAACTGTGGACACGTTATCTACGAGTTCAAGAAGGTGGGAAGCAGCGTTGGTTTACTATCTCCAATGGAGGTTGCAAAACTGCACGGTTACGTATGCCCAGTGTGTAAATCCCAGTTGAACGTGCCGAGCACAGCTAACTTCAGGAGTCACATTCAGATCAGAGCTAGAGTGCCCCAGTTTACTCTACTTCACCATACCGTTGTTCAACAGGCTACAGTAGCCTCAAAGCACTGAGAAGACTTGTGAAGGCGTTAGCCGAGTAAGTTCGCTTGTAGTTTTTCAACGAGTGGAGAACCTCGCTTATCTCGTAGCCGAGAACTCCTCTGAGCTTCTCCGCGTGTATAAACCTGTAGAGTAGAAAGGATGCGAAGGATGTCAAGTTCACCGGTTTACGAGAGAGCTTTGCGCTGTCCCAGTCGAGTACTCTTAGTCCGTTCAAGCAGTAGAAGACGTGTCCACCTGGTCTACCTATTTCCGTGTGATCCACGCCTAGGACGTCTAGCTCGTGGAGTGATCGCAGTATGCTTCTCAGAGCGTTCTTCAGCTCCTCTACTCTCCCGTTGTTCAGCAGAGTGGATATGTAGTTTGACACTGGTGTACACTCGTCAACTGGTATGTACTCGCGGAAAACGTAGAAGTCCCTGTAGGCGTAGAGTCTAGGTGCTACCTTAACCTCTTGAACTCTCATCAGCATTTCCGCTTCGTGGACCAGGCTTCTCCTCCTGCTGTCCAGCCTCAAGAGCTTTAATGCTCCCAGTCCGTAATCCCTGTGGAAAGCAGCTGTTGTTACACCCGTGTACCCTTTACCGAGAACACGTATATTGATAACCCTTACACCGGTTTCAACGAGGTATACGAAGCCATCGCTGATCAGGGCTCTAAGCCTCTCCTCCATCTCCGTGCAGGATTCACGAGGGTAGCAGAGTACGCGAGCTACGTAGCTGTCGGGCTTCTCTAGGAAGTGCACTTCACCATCCAGTGTGGTGCCTTGAGCAAAAAGCTTCTCAGCCATCTGCCACCCCCTCTCTGTGCTATCTCCTCGAAGAGGTCTTTCGAAGCCGTGTACACAGCGGGTTTAACTGTTCTGAAGTGGGGTGCAACCGTGTACTCCATCCACTTCGACTCTATGACCTCGGCTGCATCAACGGTTCCCCGGGGGTCCAGGGACTCGAGGCATCCATCATCCGTTATCCAGGGCCCGTATCCACTACCAGCGTGCTTTGATATGAACCCGTGTATGCGGTTGTCCTCGTGGGCTATGCATGGTCCACGGTAGTGCTTGTAGTTCGGTAACCTGCAGGTCTCAAGTTCGACTGCTACAACTGCAACCTCCGATTCATCCGTCCACGCCGAGTAGTCCACGGGTTTAACGCCGAGAACCTCGAGCAGCCTGTACAGCCTCAGCGATACTCTCTGTGCTTCACCCCATACGACATCCGGTGGTAGCTTCTCTCGTAGGTTGTAAACCAGGAAGACCAGGCACCTCCCCTCGGACGCCTTCAGAAGCTCGCTGATGCTTGGTTCAGGTGGCTCCTCGAAGAACTCCAACCCCGGGTTCCTCAGGTAGCACTTGGATGCTATGATGAAGGTTGCTAGGCTTTTCAAGCTCACGTTCGCGGTTACGTTCCTCTCGGGGTCAACCGGGTCCGGCATGTACATGCAGGAATCCGGGTACTTCCTTGCCAGGGTATCCCTGAGTTGCCTTGTTAATCCTCCTCCTAGGGTGTCCACGTAAACCGGTGGTTTCCACCGGGAAGCGTTCTCGATGACTCCTCTGAAGCTCCCGAACACCGCTACCAGTAGTTCAACAGCGTAGCCGCTGAACCCTCTGGTTTTAACCTCTGCACCGTATACTCCTATTGCCTTCATGAACTTCTTGAGCAGTCTCACGTGGTCCCTCTGCTCTCTTGTTAAAGCTCTGCTTATGTACATCGTGTGAAACGGTGTTCTGTCAACAGCTGTCTTGATCTCCCTG
>JAWAXJ010000090.1:0-4819 GCA_038896955.1 Desulfurococcaceae archaeon | reverse complement strand
CTTTAAACTGGAAGTACCTATGTCAACAGCTAGGATCATGAGCTTTCATACCTCAATCGATAAGTAACTCAAGGTTACAATGTATGAGGAGGGCTCATAAAACACCTATAAAACGAGTTTTATGAAATGATTGATAGCACGTGTAAACGGTGAATGACGCGTTTTCCGATCAAGGAATTCGCGTTGAACCAGCCTCCTTTCATAGAAGCCTTGTCCAAAATAACTAGGATACATACAAATCTTCACGTGTTCTAGTGTTCGTGCTTTTCAGGGTCTTTGTAAACTTCGTTATTTCTTCAACGTCGTGGTGCATTCACTAGGTTTACCTGTTGAAGACCTTCCTCGGGGATCTGCTCAGTTACGAGACACTTGTTCTTCGGTTATGTTCCCAGTTATATTAGTGGATGATGCTATATACAAGTAGGAGTGCTTATGGTTCTGGAAGGCATAGCTGAGCTTCCACTGCACAATGGTCATGTACCTGAAGCGTTACTTAGGAGAATGAAAAAGCTTGGCTCCTTGATAGCCAGGTTCATTGTTGAGACCTATGGTCCCAGGGTGCTCCTGGAAAGACTAGCGGATCCTCTTTGGTTTCAGGCTTTCAACAACGTTATAGGTATGGATTGGGATAGTAGTGGGTCTACAACGATTGTTCTCTACGTTCTCAAGAGTTCTTTTCCGCCGGAATCGGCTCGCGAGGAAGGACTCGCTGTTCTAGGGGGCAAAGGCGGTGATGCGAGGAACATACCAGAAGAAGCGGGTTATCTAAGAGACCTCGTAGACCCTGAACAGGTGGTTCTAACTAGCAGGCTCTCGGCTAAAGTGGATTCTGTTGCTCTTCAGGACGGTTACACTCTCTACATCCACGGTGTGCTTGTCACAGAAAACGGTTTGCTAGTTGTTCAGCAGGGTATGAACCTAGACACCAGGCTTGCAAGACGATACCATATTCTCCTCGAGAAACCAGGAGTGTACACCATAGACGATGACCCGCACAGCGGCGTAGCATCCATGACCACAGCTCCAGCGTTAAACCTCGTAAACGGAGAGTCAAGAAGTACTAGGAAAGCTATACTGGACATTCTACAATCAACCCCGGTAGGCTCTCTTCTCCAGGATGTACACCGTGTTAACAGAGCCCTTAGGAGATTACCCAGTCTTGAGAACTACGTAAAAGGAGTAATAAGCACACAACCGGGTGAACTAGGGGTTAAGGTATCGAAGTGCCCTCTCTTCTACAGACCCATCGTGAACACTAGGAACGTTGAGAAAGTAGCAGAGGAGATCAAGAAAGCTGCTCTACGCGAATTCAGCGAGCTACTACTGATACCCGGGCTTGGTCCGGAGACTCTGAGAGCAATAGCACTAGTAGCTGATCTGATCTACGGTTATGAACCATCGTTCAAGGATCCCACAACACACCCGTTGGACCCCTTCCTCTACGCCTATGCTCATGGAGGCAAAGACGGAGTTCCCTACAGGATTAAACCAAAGGATGTGGATAAGACAATAGAGTTCTTCGCAAATGTTCTAGCTAGTATCAAGACTGGTGATCGTGAAAAGGAAGTATTGCTAAGAAACTTCTCGAGAATGGTTAGAAGAATCTCGTATAGGTACGGGTTAGACCAAGGAACGTTTCAAGCTTAGCATAGTGAAGCCGTGGTCTAGAGCACACTTAGAACTATTCTCTCGAGCATTCCTCTGCTGACGGTGAATGGTATATTAGCATGATACCTCTCAACTATAGTTCTCTCCACAAAGTCGAGTACAGGGGCAACATCCTTCTCTGAAATACCGTAGTCGCTCAGCCTCTCCGAGAATCCGATCGATTTTTGGAAATCCTCAACGATTTTTCTAGCTTTCTCCGCATCATCGGAAATAGGTTTTATCGATGGATCGAGAGCTTTAAGTAACCTCGCTGAAACCTCCGGCACAGCCTTGTGAGTGTAGTAGATTACCATTGGTCCAAACATGGCTAATCCTGCTCCATGAGGTAGCTTAGGCTGTAACCCGCTAAACCCATGCTCTAGTGCGTGGTTTAGGTGGGACCCCCCAGCTATATCAACAGCGACACCGGCGATCATCGAAGCGTAAAGTAGCCTAGCTCTGAGTTCGATACAACCAGGGTCTTCGAGGACTTTTGGAAGTGATTCTACTATATGGGTAATAGCTATCTGCGCGAGCGATGAAACCATTATGTTTGTTCTCCTAGATGTAGCCGACTCGTACGCGTGGTAAAACGCATCCAGTGATGTATAGATAGACTGCTTTCTGTCCAGTGTTCTAGTATAGTATGGATCATCGAAGCTCACGTCCGGGTACCTAGCTGTGAAACCGCGTTTCTCAATGGTACCCTTTACGGTGAGAACAGCAAACCTGTTCACCTCGGAGCCTGTGCCGTGGGTCAGGTTTACAGCAACTAGTTTCAGCGTATCAGCTAAGGCTCGAGTCTGCTTAGATCCTCTAATTAAGTCAATGGATCTCAGCTCCGTGGTAGCAGCTAAGGATACGACCTTTGCTACGTCAATGACGCTTCCACCTCCAATACCGATCACCAGGTCCACATTTTCACGCTTCGCGATGTCGATAACGGTATCAGCTGTTTCCGTATCGGGGTTTGGCAGTATCTTGTCATAGACTATGTAGCTCACTCCAGCGCTTCTCAGAGCACTCGTTACGTCTTCCAAGGCTCCGGATACACGAGCAGCTGTTCTCGAGGATATTACTAGTGCATTGCTGTGACCGCTGACTACTCGCGTGAAGATTTTCTTGAGTACACCAACTCCGAAGTGAAGAACCACGTCGTTATACCTGAAGCTGAACTCCCCGATCAAGACGTGATCCCTAGTTCTTGTCTATAATCACGTAGTCTTTAACGAGCAGAAGTCCGTAGAGCCTGGACATGGCTTCAATTATGCCCATGATCGGTGCAAGTAGCACTAAGTGTATGCGCTTGGCCTTGTACGCGCCATACGTGTACGTGCCCACATAGTACAAGCTTCCAGGAAGAGCAGGAAGTATGAACCACGTGTAACCCAGCTGTGATAGAATAGGTAGAATTACGGCTAGCATGAAAAAGCCCACACCGAAGGTGAAGCTTCTCAGTACAACTACAAGCTTCATTCCAGCTGGGCAGTGCCTGATTCCGGATATAATCCCCTTAAACCATCTTCCTCTCTGCAGTACAAGGTCCTTTAGGCTGTTGGGACTTTTTATAGAGACCTTTGTGTTGCTCTGCCACGTTTTGTAACCACGTTTAACCAACTCCGCGGCGAAGTCGAAGTCTTCCGTTAAGCTTCTCCTGCCAAAGCCTATTTCCTTGAGCACAAACCCCTTAACGATCAAAAGGTCTCCGTGCAATCCAAGGAGAGGTCTTGCCAAGAGACCTGTGAAAAACCTGTAGATAAGAAGATCGTCTATAAACCTTATCCAGTCCATTACGTATGCAAGAGTGCTTTTACCGGGTCTCGGTACGAGTATGCCGTTGGCTGCAACATACCCCATTCTCTCGTACTCGGGGATTTCGTGCTGAAAGTCGTCCCCTATGATCAGGTTGTCATCGTCTATGAACACGTACCACTTGGATGAATCAACGCAACAGTCAACGAAGTACTGAAGAGCTCTCCCTTTACCAACCAGATCTCTTCTGTAGTTCGAAGGAACCACGACTAGCTTTACACCCTTAATTGACCTGAGATAAGGTATAAGTTCAGCACCTTCATCAACAACCACTACTACTTTACCGAATCTGCCTACATGGTACTTCACGGATTCTAGAAGACTCTTTTTGACTCTACTGTCAGCTTTCGAGACAATGACTATTTCAAAGTTGCTAGCTTTACTCGCGCTTCTTCGTTGCTTGTACGTTATGTGTGCTACAATGCCTAGTGATATCAAAGTGGAGTATATGATCATGCTTGTCAGTATGAAGTAGAGCACACCGCTAGTAGCCGCTTTACCATCCATGTTAACACCGCTTCACGATCTCTACTTAGATAGAGCTCAGGGTAATTAAATAACAACGTCGTCGTAGTGTTCATTGCAGAAAGTTCCACATGAGCATGGTTAGACCTGATAAAGCCGCTTGGAGATTTCTCTGAAAAGCTCTTCGCTAGCGAACTCTATTTCAACCTCTCCATTGTACTTCTTAACGACAACACCCTCGAGTATGTTGGGTGGTGGATCCGGCAATTGTGGACTTGGTTTTTCACGACCTACATAGACCCACTTGATCCTGCTCGGGGATACTTTTTCGAGCCTGTACCAGTACCGTCCGTAGTAGTAGTACTTGACGTAAGTTCCATCCTGTAGTCTTCTCGTTGTGATGTGAACAGGCTTGAGGTAAAAACCCGTGTGCTTTATCATACTGTTGTACTCGTATATCGCGGGCAGAAATTCAGCTAGTATAAGGTTTATCCTTGAGAATATCTCCGTGGAACCTTTAACTGAAAGCTTCCTTTTCCTTGTATGCATTGACATTCGAGGTCAGCCCATGGGAGTTTAATCACTCTTCATAGACCACTATTTACATCATCCCGTTTCCCGCTTTAGGTTTTTGTGGGTTTTCCTAGGGCGGGTTGTGCCTCTGCCCTGCGGTTCATCGTGGTCACTGACCACTCTACGCAGGGGTCATGAGCACCCTTCGAGCCCAACGGCACAGAGCTCACATCTAAATGTCTTGAAACACTTCTCATCATCGTGAAGAAACCCCACAAAAACCTATATAAACCAAACACATCAAAACAGTTGCACACCCTGAATGCTTCAGTTGATTGGCGTGCGTACTCTAATAGAGGCTTCTCCCGGGTAATAAAAAGGT
>JAWAXJ010000089.1:0-4858 GCA_038896955.1 Desulfurococcaceae archaeon | reverse complement strand
CTCCTCGCACACCACTCTGAACACTCCCTGCCTCTTAACACCTACCCTGATAGTGCTCGGTATCCTGACGTTGTCAAGCCTAGCGACCACTACCGTCTCAAACACTGAGCCAGGGGCGAAGTACAAGTGCATCACGTGCCAAGGGTACATGGACTTCGGTTTAGGCTGAACTATCTCGACAGCGCCCTCACCCTTGATGTTCAGTAACATCCTCTTAAGAGCTATTCTCCTTGGTCTAGCCGGGTAGACGTAGAACCTCTTCTCTACCTCGTCGAGAAATGAGTAGTCTACTTCGGTAGTCTCTACGTGTGGAGACGCCAGCGAGGCGTACAGCAGACCCCCTAACCCGTACATCAGCGGATAGTTGTGGAGATATGGCTGAGGCTTGTACACCGCGTACGTAACACCCATTACATTGGCGTAGCCAACGGTCGATGAGAACGTCATGTAGTCGCATAGCCTCAGGGTACAGATGTATGTTTTCGGCATCGCTGAATCCTCTGGGTTGGTTGGCTACGATGAGCTACTTCTTTATGGTGATGTACTCATTGACAGCGCTTATGTAGTTCTTGGCGTTTGCCCAGAGCTCCTCTACTAGGTTTTTGTCAAGTACATTTACGCTCTTTAGATTGCTAAGTACATTACTTGTTATCTCTATAACGTCGGTCCCTGTAGCGTAGGATACGCTCTTCACGTATTCTAGGAGCTTTCTCCGCGCCTCTTCCTCCTTTACTTCTCTGAAAAGCCTCTCTGAGGCTTCGTAGGATGAGCCGACCTCGTATAGGTCCGCTAGCAGTACAACCGGTGTTACCTTGAGAGTACCCCATATAGAGGTTCTCGCACCAACCCTTATAGTCCTGGTCAGTAGCCACAGCACGTAGAGTAGCTCGACTGGAGACGGCATGAACAATAATGTTTTGCCTACGAAGAGTGTGCCCGGCTCTACGAAGGTCTCTGCAAATAGAGCACCTGTTCTGGCCTCCTCCGATGCTTGACCTTCTCTTAGCATAATGGTAGTGTATGTTACCTCGTCTATGGCATTGCCAGTTCTCCTTTCATAACTCGCCGTCAATGCATACGCTGAGTCACCAACAAACCTGCTTACAAGGTTGTAGTTAGCTAAGGCGCTTGTTGCACCCATCAATATATCTGCTGGGCATTTCATGCATCTCCCATGCAGTGTTCCTTTTCCTTCACCTGCCAAACCTGGTGATAGCGAGCAAGATGTTATGAAGTCGTAGTTAGAGTCACCTACAACGTTCCTGATAATGTTTTTGTAAAGCTCCCATTGACTCCTCAGTAGTTGCATGAACTCTCTTAGGTAGACAGCCTTCAACTTCCTGAATATGATGGTCGGAACAGCTTCCCCATGTACTTCGCTCAGGATTATGTCGTCTTCCCCCTCAGTCCTTAGTATCATCCTATCCTCTGCTCTCCCTATCCAGTATATCGTTACGTGCTTCGCTATTGGTTTAACTGATTCTGCTTTACCTGTGTAGCCATGCAGGTACGGCTCTATCATTCTGTAATTATCCTCTCCTAACACTTCCTTTAACTTTCTTACCGAATTCCCGTACGGGGGTTTGGGTTGAGATGCGGACATGCTGGCCCATCCCTTTTAGGATTTTTTCTCGAGTGGTTCGAACGATATACCTGATAGAGTGCCGGTTGCCATCCCTATCAGCAGAACCCTCATGTTCCTCAGCATCTTGAAGGCTCCAACAGGGTTTACTGACTTTTGTATAGCTACGTAGTCTACCAGGTTCACTACTGCTTCATTGACGGTATTTCTCTCCTGCTCGTTGGCGAATCCGTGGTGTCTTGCGAACAGATCCATTATCTTAGCTATGGTATCGGCTTTACCGCTGGACCCCGACAGAAACTCTTCAAGCGGGTTGAATATCCTTGCTACATGATGTCTCGATACACGGCTACCTACTGTCTTATTCTTGATGTAGCTCGCTATCGTCTCCAGTGGCTTAACATACCTCAGTTCACTTGGATACACATATAGTTTAGTCTTGGGTTGGAACTGGGGTGCGGACATTCATCTCATCCCCTTTTACCATTGATTCACGCATGCTTCCTTATCATAAACGAATAAACGTCGAGAGCGGGAGCATTCGATGTAATCAGCCCACCCTTCATGAACCTTGTCCTACCCATCTCCCTTTCCGCCTCCTCTAGGTTTAGGATGTATATTCTGAGTTGCTCGTAGAGAATCTTCCTCAACTGTCTTGTCCTATTCCACTCATTTCTTTCTCTAGCTATTCTAAGCTCCTCCATGAACTTGTTGATAGACTCCTCTATTATGACATCGCTTACCTCCATCTCTACAGGCAGACCGCTCCAAGGTGGAGGGACACTTAATGCGTTCGTGGTTAAAACAAGGTTTCCTCCAATAAAGTACCAGAGGTCTAGCGCCGTTAGCAGGTCATTCTTCCTAAGGCGCCCTCGCTCATCCGATGTCTTGACTATTATTCTGCCAGAGATGTAGTCCAGTATAACCAATGGCTTTATCTCCCCCTTCCTTTTATCTTTCCTTAACCCAACAACAACGTAGCTACTGGCGACATCTTTGACTACTTGTAGTAAGTCGATGCTTATAGCTGGGTAGTAGACGATGTTGGAAGCCCACATACCATCGAAGAAAGACGTTGTGGCGGGGAAGACTATTGACTCATACTCGCACACCGGGCAAATAGGTACGCTATCCGAGAACCCTTCCAAGGAGCCGTAATCCTCTGGTCTACCCTGCTTGTCCGGGTGGAACAGCTCGGAGACGTTTATGGTTAGAATCTTTTTGAACCTATCGAGGTATGCCCGTAGATTTCTCGGTTTCGAAACCCTCTCTCGGCAGATAACACATACTACCTCCTTACCGGCTACTGTTTTCTCGGCTGTCCTGCTGAGGTATCCAACGCTGATTGTTCTTTCAACAACTTCCCTTACATCGTTGACATCAACACTTGTTGAGAGCATCTTCTTAACCATCCTATCCTTAACATTCTCCACTAAGCTGTTTAAGTCCTGCAGATTAAGGGTTCTGAGGTGATTATACAGGTTAATAGCCACTTCTTGGACATCTCTACCTCCGATAAACTTCAGTCCGAGTTCGCTAAGAGCATCCCGAAGGTTATCTTTTACGCTACCAAGGGTTTTCGCATATGCAAGCACGGACCATATAACTAGTAGAATCTTGTCAGCCGGCGTGGTATAGGTTCTAAAGGTTTCCTCTATATCGCTAACACTAAGCTGGCGCAGGTTCGGTAACGCACTTATGACCCGACCTATATTCGGCTTCTTACCGCTATAATCAACGAGACTATCAACAGACTTCAAGCTTATAGCCTTAGGTTTACCGGTGGTGGTAGTGGGTGTTAATGCTTTCATAATCTCACTAGAGATGTATTCAGCTAGCTTGTCGTATATCATCCTGATATCGCTGTTCTCGAGCGGGCTTCTAGATAGATACAGAGAACCAGTTGGTGTAGAAACCAGCGGGGTGAGCTCAGCTTCTGTAAGCATCTCGTTAAGCTTTTCAGCAATCATCGCGATAACCGGTCTCTGCCTACCTATTACTACTGGAACTAGATGGTACTTCTTATACACTTTATCCAGAGTTTCCTTAACTATGTCCATAACGTAGGATATGTTCCAGCTCTCCTCCCCGCCTGTTAGGTAGTCTCCTAACCTAACGAAATCAGCTATATTTTGTAGCTCTCGATGGACACCACCACTCTCGAGATGTGACGCAACATCTATGGCATCGTTCCACAACTCTTCGTAATCAACTAACTCCTCATAGAGCTTTGTCCCTTCACCAATAATGTAGCTCATACCGTTCATCAACTCGTCTCGCTTCAACCCCATCTTCTCGTAGTCGTGAAGTAGACCAGCAATAAAAGTCGTTATCTGCATCTCCTCGTCTAGGCCGAAGAACTCCGCCAACCGGAGAGCTACGAACGCAGTACCAAAGAAGTGCTGAAGCCCCGAAATGGGATAGGGTTTAGGGTTGCAGGGAAGCACGCGGTGGTATATGGTTATAGCTTTTTCTTCTCCAGCTTTCTCTCTAATGTTATTCAAATCTTTGCCTACAGCGGTAGCCAACCTTTCAGTTATAGGTCCCAATTCCTACCCTAGTAGAAATACTGCAGAAAAAGTTTATAAATTTTACTGGATTAGTAGATATTGGAGGTAGGTAATATGAAGTTGGTTGTAGTTACTGTCGGGTTTGACGAGAAGCTTCCGCTGAGGGGGATACTGAAGGTTGGTCTGGATGCCGGTGACATGGTTATGCTTGTCTATTCGAGGAGTGGTGGGGAGTTCGAGATCAAGAAGGTCGAGAGGGCCGTCGAGGTGTTCAAGGGGCTTGTTCAAAGCACGGGAGCCAGGGTCGTCGAGGTGGAGGTGTCGGGGACGAGCTTCTACGACGACGCAGCGGCGGTGCTGAAGTCTTTGAGGGAGCAGAAAGCTGGTGAGGTAGTAGCTGTGCTGGCGGGTGGTATGAGATTGGTGATTTTCGAGGTTCTCTTTGCACTGCTCATGCTTCAGAGGTTTAGCAGGTCCCAGGTGAGGGGTAGGGTGCTTCTGATGCGTGAGGATGGATTGTATGACGTGGCTCTCCCCCTAGAGTCGTTCTACGTGACCGTGCCGGAGAGTGGTCTCGCCGTTATGAGGATTATCCACAGCTGCGGTGAGGTGAAGAGGAGTCAGCTGGTCGAGGTAGTTTCGCGGGAGACGGGGCTATCGGAGTCATTCTGGTTTGTCACCTTTTCGCTTCGTTAAAGTCCACACGATCCCGAGCCCAAGATTGCGGGTGAAGTTGTAAGTTAGTTCGGCTTCAACCTCGGTAACT
>JAWAXJ010000088.1:0-4882 GCA_038896955.1 Desulfurococcaceae archaeon | reverse complement strand
ATACCATGGTCTAGCGTCTTGGACGATCCTGGCGTTAGAGCTCCTACTCCTAGCGTTAAAGCCTTATAGGACGTGGGTAACGACGCAGCTATGCCTAGTAGTAGGAGCTCTCAGAAACCTCTACACTAAGGAAATTGCTTGGGCATAACAAAGCAAATAAAGGTTTAAAGGTTTACTTGCTTAAATGGAATGCCCCTTTATAGGAGGACGGATAAAGGGTTGCTAGAGAGATTCTATACTGCTTTTAGAGAATTATTTTTCCAGACATTGGGAGCCTATGGGCTGATTCGTTTGGAAGGTAATGGAGTTACACACGTCATGTTGCCAGACGGCTTCGGCTGCTTTGAGGAAATATTTTTCAAGCAGATATATTTTGAGCCTAAAACAATATTCCATGCAGACGTGATTATAGATCTAGGGGCTCATCAAGGCACGTTCTCAACATATGCTATTCTTAACATGAAGCCTCATAGCATACTAGTTTCTATTGAGCCAAATCCGAAAGCATACAGTGTTCTGTTAGAAAATATCCGTCTCTTAAGACATATTATAATGAAGAGAAAACTTGAAGTTCGTACTATAAATAAGGCAGTTTACATATCTAAAAAATTCGTTAAACTAAAATTAACGAAACATAGTGAAACGTCATATATATCTGCTTCTGGAGACTTAGATGTTCAAACAATAACTTTGAGAGAACTCTTTTCTATCTTTCAACACCTTAAAGACCCGAAAATCCTATTAAAGATGGACATCGAAGGCACGGAACATGAGTTATTAAGGGATGAAGAGTCCTTAAAGTTCCTAGGGATGTGTAAAGCCATAGCTATTGAACCCCACGGAAACCTCAATCAAATAAAGGAAGCTCTTGAGCATTTAGGATTTGAAGTCAGCGTTCAGAATATAATGCTAGATCCTACGCTCTGCCTAAGATGGCTGAAGTGTCGGCCAAGGCTCTACACGAGCATTATTGCCTCTTACCGGCTTATAGCATCATCCATAGCTAAACCAAGAATAACTATTGTTAGGGCTGAACAGCGGTGAAGTTATTGTTCGTATCGCCTAGTTACTATCCTTACGTTGGCGGTATCGAGTACGTCGTTAAATCCGTGGCCGAAAGGCTTGCTAGGAGGGGGCATGAGGTTACAGTACTCTGCAGTGAGTCAGACATCGAAAACCCCAGAGAAGAGTGGATCAACAATGTTCACGTAGTTAGATGGCCTATATGGGCTCCGGGAGGCGCTTACCACTTCCCGGGGATGAGGGAAGCATTCAAGCACTGGCTTCTGGATACAGCTAGGGAGAGCGATGTGGTGCACTTCCACAGTGTTCACAGCGTGTTCACAGTGTATTCTCTAAATATCTTGAGGAACAGTAGTGTACATAGGGTTTTAACTCCTCACTACCATGGTACTGGACACACTTTCTTCAGGAGAACCCTGTGGGTGATCTGGAGAAGGTATGTTGGGAGAGCTATGGCAAGCGTTGACGTTGTTCACTCGGTTTCAAGCCACGAGAAGCAGCTACTAGCAAGGGACTTCGGTGTTAAACCCATTGTTGTAGAGCATGGTGTTGAGGAGTGGATCCTGGAAGTGCCTTGGAACCCCTCAGGCTACGCTATTTACAGTGGAAGAATCGAGAAGTACAAGAACGTTCACAGACTAGCGAACATCGTAAAGCACTTAAACGAAATGGGTTTAAGCCTAGAGCTGAAGATCTTCGGTGAAGGAAGCTTCAAGCAAAAGCTCAAGCATCATCTCGACAAACTCGGAGTCAAATACGAGCTCAAATCACCACAACGCTACGATGAGTACATCAACTACCTCTCAAGAGCCAGCTTCTTCGGACTACTCTCAGAGAGGGAAGCCTTTGGGCAAACGGTAAACGAAGCGAACGCTATAGGTGTACCCGTAGTAGTAGCTGAATCTTGGGGATTGAACTTCAAGGAGAGAACCAGGACCTTGATAGTAAGGCTAAGCATGAGTAACGAGGAAATAGCCAGGAAGGTAGCTGCTTTCCTGGATGAAGCCAAGAAGCAACCCAAGCCCAAGGTTCCAAGCTGGAGCCAAGTAGTAGACCTCTACATTAAAACCCTGTACAGCCAGTAATCACGCTTACCTCAGAGAGCTCATAAGGTACCCCATCGATTGAAGGCTCGTTCTAAACATTTCTTCCACGTGCATGAGTGTACTAAGAAGGAGGTTGTAGAGCTCCTCGAGAGGTATGGGTTTAGGGTTTTAGAAGCCTGTTACTCCGAGGTGAACGACTTGACGTACGTGGACGCGGAACCCGGAGAATGCGTGAAGCTCAAGCCGTACCGAGACCTACTGAAACTCGTTGCTAGAAAACCCACGAAGCTAAACATACTGAGAGCTCTGGTATACCCCTTAGTCAAAGCAATACCCAGCTTGAGAATACTGATAGTGGTCGTCGCCGAGAAGACCAGCTATATTGAGTCTTCGCGAGGGGTTGCAAGGTGGTAAGCTCTTAGTTCCATGGGACCCTAGAGCCTATGAAGGTTTCAATAGTGGTACCCAGTAAAGGATGCGAGTATCTCAGGTTCCTGCTTTTTAGTCTAAAAGAGCAGAGTACGCGGCCTCACGAAGTAGTCCTAGTAGTGAAGGAGTGCTCAGTTAAGCTTGTGGAGTCGCTGTGCAGTCTCTACAGTCTACCATGCACGATTGTAGAGCAGAAAAGAGGCTTCTTCACAGCAGCACTAAACATAAGCAGGAAGGTAGCATCCGGGGATATCGTTCTATTTACAGATGATGACGCCATAGCACCTAAAGTATGGATCGAAAGATACGTTAGAGCGTTCACACATGCTTCACAAGATGTAGGGTGTATATCCAGCAGGGACATTTACGTTAAGCTGAACGAAATGAAGGCTCTTCCTACAGCGGATGACCTTCCTCAGACTAAGCTTTACCGCTGGTTAGTTAGGACATGGTTGAACCCACCGCTGGAACCTCTCAGGGAGTACAGGTTCGGTGTTTACATAGATAAAAAGCTAAATATAGTTCACGGCCCGTACCTACCTGGTAGAGCCTGTCTTTCACTACCCTACAGGGGTGTTAACATGGGGTTCAGAGGCGAAGTCGTAGACTTAATAGAGTTCCCAGAGCATCCAAATATGAAGAGAGCTCCTGGAAACGAGCAATACGTTGGATTGAAGCTCGTGCTTAACGGATTTAAATCCGTATATACCCCTAGCAATCCTGTTTTACACGTTTACCGTGGAGAAAGCCTCTCCCGAACAGAGAGACGTGGAGAGATTGCAACTGAGATCACCTTGATGAAGTCTTTATACGCAAAGCTACTCAAGTAAGACGCTTATGAAGGTTGCTCTAATATCTTCGGGTCTTCTCCCGGTTCCACCGAGGAAGGGTGGTGCCATTGAACTCTACGTACTTAAGCTATGCGAGGCTCTTAGAAGATTAGGCGTAGAAGCCTACGTGATCGATAGGCTCTGGAGCAATATGAACGAGAGCAACTACATAGTTAGAGTTAAAGTCCCAACTCTAGTGAACTCTGAAATCCTCACTAGTACACTTGGGCGGTCTAAACACCTAGTACTGAAGGAGGTGGTGTTTGGGATTTACGCGTCAAAGGTTCTTAGGGAGTTCGATATTATTCATGCGAACACAGCATGGGTTGGCTACACATTAATACACATGACTCGTAAACTTCACGCGAGGTTTGTTTACACATGTCACAACCCGTTGTGGCCCGAGGAAAACGTGCATTTCGGTGAGAGACTCGTTAGGCTAATCGAGAGCTATGCAATGAAGAAGGCGAATGCCGTAATAGCATTGAACGAAACCATGAGGAGGGCTCTCGTAGAAAAAGCTGGTGTAAATCAAGATAAGATATTCGTGGTACCGAATGGTGTTGATGTAGAGTTCTTTAAACCCGGTTTAAGATGCGACGAGGTAAATGCTAAGTACGGTTTAGAAGGAAAACGAGTCGTTCTCTTCGTTGGAAGAGTAACGCGTGGAAAAGGTGTACACGTACTCCTCGAAGCAGTCAGGATTCTCAGAGATAAGCACGGGTTGAGGGACATTAAAGTAGTGGTAGTGGGCCCTCTCTCGGGTAGCTTCGGGGACGATACGCTTACGGATTATGCACGAGTTTTACACGAATACGTGATTAAGAACAACATAGACGCTGTATTCACAGGCTCTTTAGATGTCGAGGAGCTCCGCTACCTCTACTCGTGCTCACACGTACTGGTTTTACCTTCGTATTTCGAGGCTTTTGGAATGGTGTTGATAGAAGCTATGGCGAGCGGACTACCAGTTATAGGGTCCAAGACTGGAGGAATAGTGGATATCGTGGAGAACGGAGTAAACGGCTATCTCTTCGAGAAGGGTTCCGCAAACGAGTTAGCTGAAAAGCTATACCTAGTGCTTTCAGATGAGTCTTTAAGGCGTAAGCTCTCTATCAATAGTAGAGCTATTGCGGAGTCTAAGTACTCTTGGAGTATCATAGCCGGTAAGCTCCTGAAAATCTATAGCTCTTTATGAAATGAACGTTTTAATGTTGGGACCCAGGGAGCCCATTCCTCCAACTAGAGGAGGTGCTATTGAGAAACTAACTTTTGATCTCGCTAGAGCATTAAGGAAACACGGATTCGTCAGGAAAGTCGTTTTAATTGCTACAACTGAGGAGGAAGACTTAGTAGGGAGGCGAATACAAATAGATGGTGTCGACATCTATTATATATCAACGCCTATCAAAGGCTCACTCTTCTATTTCACTGTAATGCCTCAGATCTCTTCGAGGATCAAGAAAGTATACGAGAAACTGAGGAATGAGGATGGTGATGAATGGATTGTTCACTCAACATACTTCTACAATCTTATATCATTTAACAAGTTCG
>JAWAXJ010000087.1:0-4962 GCA_038896955.1 Desulfurococcaceae archaeon | reverse complement strand
ACAAGGGGATGCCTCACAGAAGGTTTCACGGTAAAACAGGAGTTGTTGTTGGAACTAGAGGTAAGTGCTACATTGTGAAGGTTATGCTGGGCGATAAGGAAAAAACGTTGTATGTAAGACCAGAACATCTTAAACCAGCTGAGTACCAAGCGAATGTAAGAGCTACGGCTCAGACTGAAGTTGAAGCTCACGCTGAGTAAAGCAGGTACTGCAAGTTTATAAGGTGGGTACTTGTGTCAACACCTGTTAAGGTAAAACCGGATAGTGTAAGAATGCTTTCTAATCCCGAAGCTTTAGCGCACCTGAAAAAGTACGTTGAGAGAACCAAGGAAACAACTGGTACAGTTCCCTTACTGGTGTCCCGTGTACTCGAGTACTTATCTAAGTTCTCTAAGATACCCATCGAGAAAGCCGAGGAACTCAGAGAAAAGCTTCTTCTCAAGGGCTTCAAGGAGGAAACAGTGGTTTTAATTATGAACACCTGCCCTCGGAGCCTCGATGAACTCCGTGCACTAATGGAATTCGAGGATAAAGTTTACGAAACAGGTATTCTCGAGGACGTGCTGAACACTCTCAATGAATACTGCTTAAGCGAAAAGGAGTAGATTTTTTACACAGTAGAGTTATGTTTTAGTACTCGGTGGAGGGCTTTTAGCTTGTACAGATATTCACCCCGAGAACATAGGCACTTTTCAAGACCTGGACATCGCTATGAGCAGTACGTGTACGTACTTGATTACCTAGAGCTAGGTAATCCCTCCGATGTGCACTACGAGCACAGGAATCAGCCTTTCGTTCAGTGCATTGGAACAAGGTACTTTACCTTGCTAGAGGCAACTCCGCTGATCGGTGTGAAAATAGATATTCTTGAGAAAGTAGACCTAAGTTATCCTAGTAAGCTCAAGAGAATAGTGCTGATAACCTACAATGAGCTGACAGCTGTTGCCAGGTCTAACCTACCAGAGGCTATTAAGAGAATAATCCTGGAGAACGAAAAGGTATTTGTAGAGTTCTTTAACATGGCTGAACCTATAAACATAAGACTACATGCACTCGAGTTGCTTCCAGAGGTCGGCAGAAAAACGATGAGTGCTGTTCTGGAGGCTAGAAGCAAGCAGAGGTTTCGTAGCTTTGATGAAATAAAAGAAAGAGTCAAAATAGACCCAGTTAAGGTTCTTGTTGAAAGAATCATTAGAGAGCTTGCTGGTGGAGAAAAGTACTACTTGTTTATAAGACCACGAGATCAGACAGGTGTTTACCTGGGATACCTGGAGAAACTGCATGGAGAACTATTTTAATCAGGCATCATGGAGTGAACTAAAGCTTAGATCGTGGACCAAGGAAGTTCTCGGGAAATACGGTTTTAAACCCCGTAAAAAGCTTAGTCAAAACTTCGTTGTTGATCCAAGGCTTATTACAGAGATACTATCGTACGTTAAACCCTGCGAGACTCTCGAAATAGGATGCGGTATTGGAACACTCTCCTTGCCTCTACTCACTCGAGTGAAGAGCCTTGTTTGTATAGAAATAGACGAGAAGCTGTGTAGAATCGCAAGCGAAGTTGTAAACTCACCCAGGTTCACGGTAGTACAGGGTGATGCTAGGAAAATCCCTTTTGTTGTAAAGCAAGTTGTATCTAACCTACCGTACCATATAACATCCGACATCATCATTAAGCTGGCTAGAGAGAACACTGTTGAGAGAGCAGTACTTACTCTACAAAAGGAGGTGTGCGAGAGAATAACCTCGGAACCAGGCGGAAGAAACTACGGGAAAATAACCGTGCTCGTTAAACTTCTATTCAATGTTGAAGCAGGAGGAGTCTATCCACCCAGCTCCTTCTACCCCAAACCTAGTGTATATCACCAGGTAGTACTGTTGAATAGAAGGATGAACTACGATGAAAACGTGAAGATGATGGAAGAGGTTACAAAGAAGCTTTTTACGCAGCGTAAGCGTATAATCGACAAAGTGCTTAGCGAGCTTTTTCACGTAGACATACGTGAACTGGGTGAAGTTGGTAGAAGACTAATGGGTAAAAGGGTGTTTTCTCTCCATCCGCGCGACTTCTACGAGCTTGCTTGCACGTTGCGGGAGAAAGGTGTTGTAACTTGATCATGCCTAAGCTTGAGTACCTGGGAGACGTTTACAGACCAGGTGATGATACGTGGCTATTGATAGATCTCATAGATGCAGTTAAGCCGCGCGGCGAGCTCTGTGTAGATCTCGGAGCTGGAAGCGGTGTTCTGGGATTGTATACTTTGCTCAACGGCTATTGCGACAGAGTTGTTTTTATCGATGTTTCAGAGGACGCGGTTGCATCGATTAAAGTTAATGTGTTTTTGAATAACGTAGTTCACAGATCCCTCGTAGTTCTAAGCGATGCGATATCGTTGAGGAATGGTGTAGCTGATATTGTACTAGCGAATCCACCTTACCTACCCGCGTATAGCTCTACGATCGTAGACATTGCAACAGAGGGTGGTATCGAGGGGTATGAGACTATACTGTACTTCTTGGAATACGCATCGAGTGTTCTGAAACCCGGAAAAGAACTGTTCATCGTGTGGTCTAGTTTGTCTAAACCCGAGGTTGTTGAACGCTACCTAGAACTACACGGATTTCGCATAGTCGATACTATGCACAAGCACTTCTTCTACGAAACACTAATTGCATCTAGGTGTGTGAAGCTTTGATTAACGTTAGAGTAGTACTCGTTGGAGTAGAGGGAGC
Source organism: Desulfurococcaceae archaeon (assembly GCA_038896955.1). Lineage (GTDB taxonomy): Archaea > Thermoproteota > Thermoprotei_A > Sulfolobales > Desulfurococcaceae > UBA285. The sequence continues at coordinate 2,229 of JAWAXJ010000087.1, read as the reverse complement.
TGTTAATCTTGGAGTGATAGCACGTACATGTGTAAACTTTGGAGTAAAAGAGCTTTACCTTGTCAACCCTGTTGCAAGCATAGAAGAAGCGTTGAGATACTCGGCTCGCGGAAAAGAGCTGTTGTTGGGTAGCGTCATAGTGGATAGTCTCGATAAAGCCCTGGAGGGGGTTGATGTGTCTGTAGCTACAAGTGCTATTGGCTATAGCGAGGGGGACTTTCTTCGTCAGGCTATATCCATAGAAGAGTTCATAGAGAAAGTTGTTCCAAGGGTAAACAAGATCGCGTTAATATTCGGTAGAGAAAGCACTGGTTTAACGAGAGATGAGCTTGCTAAGGCGGATTTCCTAGTGACTATACCTGCTGAACCTGAGTATCCTGTGTTGAACGTTAGTCAAGCTGTTGCAATACTCCTCTGGGAGATCTGGAGGAGAACGAGAAAAGTTGAACCGGTAAACATACCTCCAAGAGCAACCCGTGAGGACCTGGACAAGATTGTGCTTTCACTAAGGGAGGTGATCGAGCGGTCGATTACCTCGAGCGATAAAAAGGAGAGATGCTTTGTTGTTGCACGCAGGTTGATCTATCGTTCAAGGCCTTCGGTGTACGAAGCCAAAGTCTTGTACTATCTTATCAGAAGAGTTTTAAGGAAGCTCGAATTACGCTGAAGCTCACCTGTATTGCTGTGAGTTTACGGAATCTTTAACCCGTTTATAATACTTTGAGTTTTTCGGAGCTCGAATTGGGCATTGATTGGGTTTGTGCATGAAGTTCGTAGATGTGGAGGAACTAGAAACTAAAACAAGATTACTACCACTAGAGGAGTACATCGAACTACTCGAGATCACCATTAGGAAGTGGAAAACAAGGCCTTTAATGCTCGGCAAAAGCTCTTCTCCTACGGAAGAAGACTCTAAATTGTTTAGTGTGCTCTGGTCTCTGGGAACAAGGTATGTACCAATAGCAGATCATATGGATGAAATGAAACTAGAGGTTTCTCTGGATGAACTAGACGTGTTTCACAATGTAAGAGGCAATCCCGTGAGGGTGTACGATAGCGTTGTGAGTCTCGTTGCCAGGGACTTACCAACACCTCTCGTTAAGCTGAAGTCCTTAAGTAATAGCAAAGTACGTGTATGGGCTAAACTTGAGTGGTATCATCCGTTTAGCCTGAGCATAAAGGATAGAACTGCCTGGTACATGCTTGTGAACGCCATTAAAGCGGGTTACCTGAGTAGTGGTAAGACCATATATGAGCCTACCTCAGCTAACACGGGGCTAGGACTCGTTGGCTTAGCGAACTACTATGGTTTAAAGATCAGAGTCTACTTGCCTTACACGACGCAGAAGTGCATGGACTACGTGTTCGCAACAATGGGTGCTGAGGTTGTGAGAAAGAACGTTCCTATAACAACAGCCATGGTAAACTCTGTGCTTCTTGAAGCAGCACGCGATGGAGCAGTGGTTTTGAACCAGTTTGAAAACGACCTCAACTTCATAGTACACCTCAAGTACACTGCAAAGGAGATAGACTACCAGCTTAGAAGCGTTGGAGTTAAACCAAGCGCCATTATCGGTGGACTTGGAACATCTGGACACGTTTCTGCTATATCGGTGTACTTCAAGAACCGCTATGAGAACGTAAAGGTATTCGCTGTTCAACCAAGCGGGGAATCCTCCATACCTGGTATCAGGAGAGTTGAAACCGGGATGAAATGGCTACGCACAGCTAAGATCGACAAAGTGGTTGATGTATCATTGGAGGAGGCTTTTCAAGGCATTATTCACGTGGCTAGAAAGGATGGAATACTAATCGGTTTTAGCGGAGGAGCTGTGATTTATGCTTTGAACGAGCTTATCGAAAGCGGTGAGGTTGAAGGCGATGTGGTTGCCGTAATCCCAGACCACGGAGTAAAGTACATCGAGTTGATGCAGTCACTACTAACAAAAGCGTGTCCCGACGCTCCCTACTCGGGTTAGCTTGAACTTGGATTACCTACCAGTTTCGAGGTTGACGAGTTACCTTGGTATTATCACTGTTCCCGGGTTTTCTCCCTCCAGCGCTCTAAGGAGCTGTTCGGGTTCTCTGTAGAACAGCACTTGTATCGTGATATTGCTCCTTATTGCAAGGTCCAGAGCTTTAGTATCGATGAGAGCGTACTCTCCTGGTAGTAGGCTTTGCTCTAGCATTTTCTTGAGCTCACTAGCTGTAATTGTTGAAAGCGGTTCA
>JAWAXJ010000086.1:0-4982 GCA_038896955.1 Desulfurococcaceae archaeon | reverse complement strand
GAGCGCCTGCGAACGGGTCATTGCCTCCCGGGCACTCGTAGTACACAGTGTAGTTCACTGGTATTACTATGCCCGCTTCTCCAATGTCCTCACCCACACCGTAGCCCTTAAGCGTGCCCTGAAGCAACGGCGTTACAGTGATTATAAGGACTAACACAACACTTAAAGCAATGCTTAAGCCGGACACTAACGCCTTACCTATCACTTATATCACCTCATAGCATGTTCTGTCTTAAGACAACATATTGTGCTGGTTGGTGCACCAAAACGTAATGTGTTGTAGCTGGCTGGTGCACCATATTAGAATAGCAACTGTAGAGTTGAGTGAGGTGACACAAAATAAGGTATGTCTTGGCTATAGTATTGGCGTCGCTCTTAGTGCTGGGGTTAGCCCCCCTAACTGCACTAGCTGCTAACGACATATACAGAGCAACTATAAGCATACCGATATACAGCAAGACAATAGCTATACCGGCCAACACACCTTATGTAATTAACGTTACAGTACCTGAGGGTGTTAAGGCTGACGCCATAAAAGTAATAATAGTTGATTATACTGAGAGCATTCAGCTTAAAGCGTATGAGGGCAGCACCAAGATCGCAGACATAACTGTTGTTCCGTTAAGCACGGGCTTCAGCACTGTGTTGCCGGCAAACACAACTACAATAGAGTTAAGTAATCCGACACAAGTGTGGGAAGGCACTATAACGGTTCTGGTCGAGACTTCTGTTGAGTTCCAGGTCACCCCGCCGAGCACAATAATCGTGAGGAACGGAACGGGCACCGGAAACATGTACGTGAAGCAAGTAAGCGGTCCAGCCGGAAAGATATTCCTGCTTGATGACTCGCTAGACTTTGACGTGAGCTTCAGAGATCCTGAGCCCGAATACCCAGGCGACTACGTAGTCGAGACTACAGGGGCTGGGTGGTCAGCAAACATTCCGGTCGTAGTGACTAGTACCGCCAAACCAGGAACGTACAGCATTAAAATACAAATGTGGTACTCACCGCTTGGCGACGTAGGCGTACAGCCAACACTAGTTGCAACGTTTAACTTAAGCCTTGACACCAGTGCTGGCGGCTTAAGCGGGAGCATCAGTGAGGTGAAGGAATGGCTGAAGGATAAGTGGATGTATATAGGTGCCGGGCTAATAATACTGATACTTCTGTTCATGTTGGTGCCGAAGAGAAGAATAGGTATGGCCGGGCTCAGCGGTAACCTATTCACGCTACTATTGTTCTTGCTGGTTATTGTTATGGGCGTGACTATAGCGTTCCTAGATCAAGTACATGCTACTGCGTTAGGCATCGGTGTTGGTGCGTTCCTCATACTATTATTACTGCTACAGTCAGGGAAGCTCAAGCTAGCTTGAAGGAGATGATTGAGATGGGGCTAACCCCCAAAACAGCAACACTATTTTTAATACTAATTTTCTTCGCATCATTCTACTCGCTATACGTAGCTAGTGCCTCCAGCCTGGAAAAATTAGAGTGGATAGACACTGGTAAGGTAGTCCGCCCAGGCGTTAAGTTCACCGTACAGTTCCATTCAGAGGGTAGTAGGCTCTTAGGGGGACTAGCTGATGCGGGCATACAGATAGGCTCACTTATTTTCGGGATTGGTGAGTGCGGGACTTGGTGGGACCCTCGTGTTTGTCTCTACATGGGCGGGCACGTACATGACCTGGGCTCGTTGCCATGGGGTAAGTACCAGTATGATGCAAGCATGGAGTTTACAGTGTACTGCAACGGCACAATGATTGTTGAGGCAACTAATTATGGCTATACGCACGAGTACTTCATAGGTGTTAGGGAGGTACCGATACTCTACTTCTCAGAATCTAATCCCGCATTAAGCAGTAGCGTGTTTGTCGGCAGGGTCGAGGTGTTCAGCAGCTGCTTACCTCCCGGTGCAACCACTACGTGGTCCGGCACACTGCCCACTACCTCGGAGGGGTCGGTCGGGGGTGCGTTGCCAGGTCCAGACTGGAAGATGCTGTTGCTGGTTGTCGGTGTCGGCCTGATACTGCTTTTCGTGTTGCTGGTAGTGACTCTGGTGGTGTCGGCAATCAGAAGGTGACTAACATGAGAAGAAACGAGTCATTTCTTCTTTTTTTGTTTATTTTATTCCTTATTGTTAATATTAGCAACACATTGCTGACAACGGATTGGTGGGGAGGCAACACCGACTATCTCACCCAGACGGTTGTCGTGGTTACGTCTAGAGGTTATGGCACGGGTTGGTGGGTGAACCATGACCACATCATAACGGCTTACCACGTAGTGGAGGGTGCACCCGATATTAAGGTAGTTCGTGGTGAGTGGTGGGGTCCCGCCACGTTAGTGCACTACGACATAGCCAAGGACATAGCTGTTCTAAAAGTCAGCAATCCCCCGCCGTGGGCTAAGGGGCTACCCCTCTCATCCGACTTGAGGCTTGGTGATAGGGTTCTGGTCGTCGGCTACCCGGTGCAATTATACTACGAGTGTCAAGGGAACGCCACACTCATGAGCATTAGCCCTAGGGTGGCTAGCGGGACCATCAGCTGGATATCGCCGGACCCGAGCCATCCCGTAGCCGAGATAGACGTTAGCACCGACGCCGGAAATAGTGGAGGACCCGTAGTCAAGGCCGGAGTCTCCGGCGTGGTGGGGATAATTGTGTATGCCCGAAAAGGTGTAGTGAGTGAGGGCTACTACATTCTAAGAAGTGATGCTATTGCTGAGGAGCTGAGGGAGGCTGGAATAGGCTTTAAAGTGCGTTACGACCTACGCCCCATATTGGCTGGCATAGGCTTGGTTGCTCTCGTGATCGGCATTATCGCTATCATCTTAGGTGGGAAGCGTGTGGCTATTAATTAACACATTATTTGTTTTATCCGGTGTTCTCGTTGGTTACGCTTGGTTCTACTATTCGGTACACACACAAGTCGGTGAGTGGTTCCACCTGAAAGACAAAAGAAGCAGGTGGGGGTTCTTCATATCCCCGTTCCCCCCGAGAAACATGTTAGTCTTGACTGGACTGAGTGGAGACAACCAAATCTACGTTGACGTAGAGGTTAAGTCAAGCAAGGACGGGTGGACAATTGAAGCACCTGCAGGAATAATAGCCACTCCTCTCTTGCCAAAACACTATATAAGCATGCTTGAGAGTGCTATAGTTCCGGGTGTGCCGTCCCCTTATGGGTTGGCGTGGCGGTGTTTAAGCGGTTGGATGATTGGCTTCATATGGGGGTACTACGGCATAGTTCTGACTACCCCGCCGGGGCTGTTTGGTTTCACACTGGAGTTTCTTATACCAATTATATTGCTTATTAACTATATTGTCTACATGTTTGGAGCCGTATTTACGAGGTTGTCTACACGTAACATGGAGACGTACGTGCTAGTAGCTACTGCACTCAACCCACCGTCGATTCACGCCGTTCCTGCAGTCGGTCCTCTGGGGATTAGCCCGATTGAGTACGCTCAGCTCACAGGCGGTAACATAAGCATTAAGGTAGATAAAGAAGCTGTGAAAGCCCTCGAGGAAATAAAGGAGGCTTTGGGAGTAAAGGAGCCTCACGCCGGGGCTGAATTGTTAGCTACTGCACATCTGTTACGTTTATACAGGCAAAAAATAGCTAGCATACTGGCTAGGATTCAGCCACTTATCGAGACAGAACGTTTGGTGTCCAGGGTAGAGGCACTCAGGCTAATGATTCCTAAGCCGGTTTGGCTCCTGATCGCCTTCATAGTTGGGCTACTGCTTGGGTGGGCTTTAGGCGGGGGTGACGTGATTGTCTCGACCCCCACCCCCTGAGAAAATACTACTAGCTACTTGCTTGGGTGACGCATTAACGACCACTACAGCCTACTACATGGGACTACCTGAAGCCGGATTGCTTCCGAGACTGCTACTACCACTAGTAGGACCTGCTTACTTCATTCTACAGTACATTATAATGTATTCAGTGATTAAGGCGTTTATTAAGGTGTTTAACAACACATACGCACCATACCCTCTGCTCTTAATGCAGGCTATGGCGGTGGGGAACAACCTGGGGTGGTTGCTTAGGTGGACGGTGTGGTCCTAGGTATTGCGTGGGTCGTGGCAGTCGTTATTATGGCTACAGTATTCATAACCTTAGTCAAGAGCGGGCAAACCGCTAGGAAGGCACTGATGTGGTCCCTAATAGTTGGTAAGGTCATAGCTACAATATACTTGGTGACAGGGCTAGATAGGACTCTCTTGATAGTGAGTTACGTAAGAGACGGTGCTAAACTGAGTTTTGGCTTAACCGCAAACATGCTTATACTCACGGCACTACTAATAACTAACCTAGTCAATTACCTAGTTAGGGAGGACATGGTTAAATGGCTGAAAGAACAGTTATAGAAGGGGCTGAGTTGGGCTTTCTAGTCAAGCGTGTTAAGGGGAAATTGTACGTCTACGAGTACGTCAGACTGCCTGACGGCAGGAAGGTCGAGCGATACATCAGTTCTTTAGAAGAACTGGTTAGGAGTTTCCAGGCCTCACAGCTCGTCGATAACTCGACGCAGGGGAGTTATCGACGCCTCACACCACGCATGCTTCGACGCATAGCCCAATACGTCGTCGATAACTTGATGGAGAGCCTGAGGGGGTTGGTGGACCGGCCGGGATTTGAACCCGGGGCCTCTCGGTTGCAAGCCGAGCGCTCTTCCAGGCTGAGCTACCGGCCCACCAATAAATGTTTAAGTATGTGGAGACTTATAAGGATTTTTAAGTTTTTTGATTTGATGGTTGGGATGAATTCAGCTGTTAAGCGTAAAGTTGCTGGCCTTACAGAGGGGTTAGTTTCAGTCTTCATCAATGTCGTTCTCTTTGCTCTTAAGTATTATTTTGGTTTGATTCATAATTCGATAGCTGTCGTGGCTGATGCTGTGCATACCTTGTCTGACGCGGGAACTTCAGTAGTAGTGATCATTGGTTTTTGGATTGCATACAGACCTCCTGATG
>JAWAXJ010000085.1:0-4993 GCA_038896955.1 Desulfurococcaceae archaeon | reverse complement strand
GCAGGGCAACGGAAAAGATCGTGCCCGATTGGGTTTTCGAGCTGAATAGAGAAGGAAAGCTCGCTTTTATAGCCGGGTACGTAGATGCAGACGGAACATTAACACGGAGTGGAACAGGTTACGTCATTAAGGTTGAAAGTGCGAGCAGGAAGCTGATTGAAGGAATAAAGGTTCTCTGCTATGAGGTGGGGTTGAATGCAGGAAATGTAAGGCAAAGAAGAAGAGCGGTGAAAGCACCGAACCAAAAAACCACTGGAGAAAGAGCGATCTATGTTCTCACCATTTCAAGCTTACAGGAGTTTAGAGGATTCCTGAAGCATCCAGCCTATCAACACATACTCAACAGAAGAGTTAGAAGGGTGAAGGGTGTTCCCGCTAGGTTGGAGAAGAGATTGAGAGAGCTGTTGGATACAGAGCACTTCGGCCTAGCAAGAGTCGAAAAGATTGAGCCTGCGGGAGAAGCAGAAGTTTACGATATTGAAGTGGAGGGTTCCCATAACTTCATTGCCGATGGAATAGTTGTTCACAATAGTATGGCAACACCACACGTCTCAGGGCTTCTAGCGCTCTGGGTTGAGTACGCTAGGAGGAGGGGTGTTGAGCTAACGAGGGACACGGTGATTGACATCGTGAATCACTACTCTGAGGGCTGGAGGAGCGACGTTGGGTATGGGGTACCGAAGTTCTCGTGGATTGTTGACTACCTGAGGTAGATATAAATACGGGGGAACGTAGTGTAATCTGGTGGGAGCGTGATAACGGTCTCGGTTAGGCTACAGAGCGTTACCCTGAAGAGGCCTGAGTTCGACCTGAAAACAGGGCTATTCAGGTCACCCCTACTACCCTGGACCCCAGTTGCCATTGACAGCTCAGCCGTACTGGAGTTCATTAGGGAAGAGGCTCCTGAAGACGGTAGAGAGGTCGTTGCATGGATGCACGTCGCCGCGTCAGATAACTCGGTGTTCGACGCGATGGCTCAGGAGTACAACAGGCTCGGTAGCGAGCTACTGTCCGCGTCGGGCGACGCGTACATACCCGGTGTAAGGTGCGGAAACCTGATGGCCGTGAGCGTCACGGGTTCAGTTGTCAGGGAGCAAGGGTACGGAGAGGTTGAAACGCCTAGGGGTAGGTTCAGGGTACCAGTTGGAGGGAAAGCTACGTTCGCCTCGGGGGACATCCTGGCGTGGGCGGCGATGCCCCTCTGTGACCTGATCCAGTGGGTTCTAACTCTACTACAGTGGAGGGACCTTGCTAGTGCGCCAGTAAGTGAGAGGGTGAGGTTCGCAAGCTCTGGCGGTAGGGTTGCGCCAAACTTCTTCCACATACCCCAGACCATGGCGCCCATTAGAACGCTTAGAATAGGCTTGACGAGCGATAAGTGGCAAACTGTGACGATCAGGGGGAGAGGGGTGAAGGGGTCGTACGAGAGAGTGCTCTTCGAGGACTCGTTCGAAATAGATGCCGGTGAGAGCGAGGTAGTGTACAACGTGATCGGCTTCCCCTTCGTACCGGCGTTCACCCTCGAGCTACAGCCATCCGACAACACTCAGACCGTGCTCGACTACATTGACATACTGCCACCAGTATAGAGGGGGGGTTTATTAGTGGCATCCACGAAACGTAGATACGGGTAGTGGTGGTTCAACGTGGTGAACCAGAACTTACGTGAGCTAGTAGAAAGGGAACCAGAGAGGCTACTGGCGGCTCTGGGCGTACCACCGTACTCGGAGAAGTACACGGAGGAGGAGAAGAGGAGGGTGCTAGAGGCCCTGGGGATCACCGGTTGCGCCAGCTGCCTGTTCACAGCGTTCGTCCTCGACGTCCTGCTACCACCTCCATTCAGACCACCGCTAATGCTGATCGCCTGCTTCGCATCGGGAACGTGCCCGTAAAGAGGATTCGCTGTGAAGATCAGGCTACTCCCCGAGGTCAAAATACCACTAGTGGATGTGAAGCTACCGGCAGTTGAGCTACCCGAGTTTCCGCCAAAGCCTCTGAAACTGGATGAAAGGCAGATCGAGGCTCTACGGTACGCCATCATGGATGACCTAGCGGACATAGTACCGTTCATTGGAGACGTGCTATCAGACGTAGCGTACGCTGAGCTAAGGAATAGGCTAACGCCCGACGAGTACGAGAAGTTCATCGAGGAGAACAAGTGGTTGCCCTCAACTCTAGCGCTACTCAAGGTCTTCGCTGAGAAGAGCACGTAGGTTTAGGCTTAAATACCTCTGTAGTCTAAGTTTGTAATGGTGGTACACATGGCGGAGCTACCCAGGGAACCGCCCCACAGGGTTGTAGACAAGATACTTGACAGTCTACTCGAAATACCCAAAAACATTAGCGAATCAATATCATCAGCACTAGACAAGGGACCGCTTGGAAACAAGGGACCGCACAGGGCAGTAGACACAGTAGTCAAGTCAATATTCTCCTCGGTACAGTCAATTGGAGAGGGAATAGCATCAGCACTGGATAAACCACTTGAAACAATCAAGAGGTGAGCGTAGTGGAGCTACCGAAGCTATCCCAGTTCACCAGAGTACTGGCAACACCTGAGGAGTACTTCGAGAACACGGTTAAGTCCTCTCTCAACATAGAAGTACCGCCTGGACCGATGTCAGTGCTATTTAAGCTCCAAACAGCAGTAGAATCGGGCGAACTACCCCAGATCGAGAGGATTATACCGCTAGCTAGAGTGCCCAGACTCCAGGATATACTGGCCAGCATTCCTAAGCTACCCCCCGTACCAGCCGAGGTAGCACCGAAAGCGGAGGAGCGGGCCAAAGCAGAGGCACCACCTAAAGCTGAAAAGAAGAGGACAATGGTATTCTAGGCTAGGCCCAGGGCCAAGTAGCCAAGAGCAGTGGTTTGAAGGCAGGGGTAGCTTGGAGTATGCACGGTGATACGTTTTTTGAGCTACTTGTAGCTGTACTCGCGTTCGCGTACGTCATGGGGATCCTGGAGCTGACCAGGAGGCTCTACGGAGCTATGAGGAGGAGAGGGCTGAGCCACAACGTAGCCGTCTACTACAACAGGAAGGTGATACACGTTCTAGCCGGTGGAGTAGTCGCGCTACTGGTACCGCACGTCTTCAGGTCACCGCTTGTTCCCTTCGCGCTTGCAATGGTCCTTGCTACACTAGTCTACGTACCCCACAGAACGGGCAAGCTGATGCACTGGTTCCAGGTCGAGGAGAACATGTACGAGGTCAACTTCTGCATAGTGTGGGGTTTAACCGTACTACTCCTCTGGTTGACCCTTGGCAACCCATCGTACGCTATTCTACCACCAGTATTCATGTCCTTCGGAGACGCCGTAACGGGTGCAGTGAGGAACATACTCTACGGTAGGAGAACAAAGTCCTGGGTTGGAAACGTAGCAATGCTCGCAACCACGCTACCCGTAGGCTACTACTACGCTGGACCAGTAGGAGCAGTAGCATCGGTTGTGGCGAGCATCGTTGAGCACTACGAGATACCACCGGTTCTGGACGACAACGTGCTGATATCCCTGTCAACCACGTGTGTTCTGGTAGCTTCGAGAGTGCTCGGTTTCATCTAGAAGATCGGTAGTCTCCTGAGAACGCCGGCTCTGATCAGCAGTTCCCTGAGTGCTTCACCGTAGCTCTCGTAGTCAGCTGCAAACCTCCTGAACGCTCTGTAGACCTCCTCATCGCACACTACGTACAGCATCCTCTTGCCCTTACCAAGCCTAGCCATTCTCCAACCCGGAAATCCAGTATTTCCAGGAGTAGGTTTATAAGAGTGAACCCCCTATAAGCCTAACTGGAACCGGGTGAGCCCATGTCCGAGAGACCAGTTTCAGTAGAGGAACTCAAGTTCAGTATACCAATAGCAGCGCTTGAGAGGAGAGTATTCAGCTACGTTGAGCTGAGCGACAAGGAGGTAGAAGCCATCGAGTACGTCTTCGACGCCGGAGTGCAACACCTGAGGAAGGTTGCACCATCAATAGCAAGTGACATCGAAAAGCAGAAGGAGGATGCAATAAAGATGGCTGGAATAGCGAAGGCAACGTTCCCCATCAGAAAGAACTACAGCTTCCCAAGCGTGCCGGGGAGCCTTGGAGTAGCATGGCTATTCCCCCAGGCGATAAGGTACGCTACAACGCCGAGCCCAGATGCTCCGTGCTACACGAGCTACAAGCCCAACAGCTGGGACATAGACGTAACGGCTGGAACACCAGCCTACCTCTTCGGCGACGGAACTAACTTCTACAGAACGAGCCCGGCAACTGAGAAGCACACGTTCATATTCGTCTTCCACAACGGCGTAATCGAGGTTGGTTCAACACCAACCATTGAGCAGTTCCACATAATGTCAGAGGGCAAGAGAGACTACGGAATATACACAGTTGAACCACTAGTTGACATACCAGTCGAGAAGGGGGTTTCAATATACCAGTACCCAACACCACTCGGAGCATTCCCCATATCGCACGACAGAGGAGTAATGTGGGGCTTCATGCCCAGGACCAGCGGTACGAAGACCATTAAGCTACTGGGACTAGTCTTCTACGAGCACGACTTCGCATCAACACTAAAGTGGGTCTAGGTGAGCACTAGGTGATACTGGCTCTAACAGCTGACGGCAAGAAGATATCGGTGGTGACGGTCGCTGGACCGGCATCGTACACGAGCGGAGGTTTCACGGTAACAGTGCCAGACCTTGAGCGCGTTCACGCAGTTCTCTTCGCATTCGTAACCGGTGGCTACAGGATCGGAGGACTATCAATTAGTGGAAACACTGTTAGAGTCATAGTCCACTACTACAACTACCCAGCAACAACCGCTGGAACATCGGTTGAAGTACCAGCTGGAACAGACCTAAGCGGACAAACCGTAACCTTAATAGTAGTAGGAGTGTAACCCTTTTTCCCCATCCTCAACCTTTTTTCTCTCTGCTCTTTTCCTCCTTGGTTCGCGTGGTTGAGTTGTGCTTGTTGAAGCTTGCTGGTTTTTCACAAATTTGTG
>JAWAXJ010000084.1:0-5006 GCA_038896955.1 Desulfurococcaceae archaeon | reverse complement strand
TCTCAGTCACCTTTCCCTTCAACAGTCTTATCCGATGAGGATCGAGCGATCCTCATCGGGATGTTCAAAGCACGTGGGTTTACTGTTTCAACACCGGAACACTACATAGAACGCGTGGAGAGAGAAGAGAAAGGACGAGCGGAGACTAAGGTGGCTATGGAAGAGCTGGTCAGAGCTTTCAAGAATGATGGCTTTGAAGTGATTGAGAGAGCAGAAGAGATGGTACTTATGGGCAAGAAGAAGAATCATAGTCTCATTGGACTAAAAATTCACCAAGGACGTGACGGGAAAACGAGGATAATGTGGAAGAGTAAGAGGTTATCGCAATGAGCCTCAAGAAGCTCTTCATTTTTTTAATTCTGCTTCTTTCCCCAATTGACTTATTAATATTCCTCTTATGCGAATTTCTTATCTATACCTTAGAGAGAGAGAAGGGAAGGTTAGAGCAAGCGATCAAGCAGAGTAGGGAGGTGGAATTATGACAATAATTACAGTAGTGCTCATCTTCTACTACCTTCCCCAAATCATCAAGCTGGTGAATGATGTGAACGAACTTCGCATAATTATAATCCGCATGAAAGCTACTAACGAGACAATAGAAGAGTACGTCAGCTCCCTCGAGAAGTTGAGGGAGCTGAGAGGGGAGGGGAAGTAGCATGAAGGATCAAGCAGGCAAGCAGTCAAGCAGGCAAGCTAGCAAGCAGTCAAGCTATTTAGTCACGATAGTGACATCGAAGAAGTACTCACGTGACAGATTCATAGACGAGGCAAGAAGAATGGGTGTAAGTAGACTTTGCAATCTAACGACGCTACAGGCCGTGACGTCAAGCACACCACTGTTCGTAGCTGACTTTGTGAGTAGTTCAGGAAAGCGAGCGAAAGTAATAAGGGATGGAGAACTACTATACAGGATAGGGAACGAGAGCGGGACACTAGTTATCTTCGGTTACTTCTATCCCGAGGGGATAGCAATTCAAGCGGACAATAGCGTGTTCGAGCAAATAAAGCAGCGATATGATTTAGAGAAGGTGGAGAGGGCAGCCAGTGTGGAGGTGCGTGGATGTGGAACAATGAGGATATCCGCTACTTATCAACTAAAGGCGACAATAGAGGAAGTTAAAGCAGTCATAATACCAGCAATGAGGCAGGGTAAAGTGCGAAAAGTCTTCCTTAGGGGCCAGCTACACTTACTCTCAAAGCCAATAATACTACAGAACACCACTTACTTCAGGGGATTCAAGCGATTCGAGTTTGAGGTACCTGAACTTTCAAGCAGTTTAAACAGTAAGACAAGTGATATTCACCAAGTAAGCGAGTATGAGCCCGGCAAACGGAAGGATAGCTACGTCATATCTCCCCTATCCTAGCTTACCTTTTTTGTTTAGCTAGAACCTAGGTTCCACGTGAGTAAGACCCCTAGTCAAGCCTACTTTTCCCGTCTCTCTCCTGTCTGATCAAGCCCTCAATAAGCAATTTTACACAGTTTCACGAGAGCCCTACTCGTGACTCTCGCTTCCGCTTCTTCTTCTTTCTCTCTTTTCTCTTTTGCTTTTTCCTCATTGCCCTTATGTGCTTAGGAACCCACTTATGGTGCGTCATCCTCCTCCTCCCCCTCCTCTCTTCTATCTAGTATTTTCTCGAACATCACAGTGCTACCTGGCCTTATCTTCACTATCTTCCACTCTGTCGTCTTTGCCTTAGTTTGCCAGTCTGTCTTCGTATCCACCACTGCCAACTCGATAGACTCAAGCTCAAAGTTTGCCCTAACCAAAATCCCGTCGACAGGCTGATAGTCTCTTCTGAGCACTCTGTACAATGAGCCAATATCTGCAAGCCACGACACAGTCTCGCTATCTGCACCTTGTAACATTCGCATGTACTTGATCAACATCTCAACTAGCTGCTCTTTCTCAAGCTGCATCAGTTCCGCTCTCCTCTTCGCAATATCCTCCTCAGTCAATAACGGATTGTAATCGAACGCCATCATCTCTGACGATATACATACTACTATATAACCTTTCGAAAAACGGGGGAGGTATAATATACAGAGTCATATATCGCTCACTTTTAAGTCAAGCGGGCTACAATTGTGACAAGGGAGGTGGTGTCATGAGCGTGAGTGGTACGATCTCGATAAAGCCTGTTGACAAGACCGTGGAGAAGTGGATGAACAGAGCTAGGGCTGGCGTCGATCTCTACAGGATATACACAGCTGCACCAAAGCGTTCGCCAACTGAGGCAGCTCTTAGCATGAAGGAGACACTGCAGCAGAAGATGGCCAGACCTGAGACGTGGGACAAGTGGGAGAAGAACCGCAGAGCCGTAGGAGATGCGGGGTGGCTCTACGGTGTGCAGACAAAGGGAGTAGCGAGATATCCTCAAGGCATAGAGGCAGGAAGGAAGTACTACGAGCAGTTCTACACACAGTTCAAGCCGCACCTTGAGGCCGGCTTGGCTAAGGTATACGCAATACCTAGGGTAACGATAGATGATGCAGTGAGAAGAGCAGAGACCATGATAAGGCACAACTACACCTTCAGATTCGAGAAGAAGGGCTAGACACAGCTTCTCCACCATTTTTTTGAGTTGAGGAGGTGATGAGGATGGTGAGATACGTCAAGCTGGATACAGTGCTGAAGCCTAACGTAACCTACTACACGGGCCCAAGGCAGTTCCTAAGAATAGATGCAATTGGTACAGATGCTACTAGCGATATCAAGCTGCTTGTGGAGGAGAGGCCTACGGGTGCAATAATCGAGGATGTTGCACCGTTGAGGATGAACGATGACAATATGCTAGGCCCTCTCATGTTGGGCAATTTGTTCTACGCTGTGCCGCCGGCGAGCAAGTTTAGAGTTGAGGGGCCTTCAGCTTCACTTTACAGAGTCGTAGGTAGCGTAGGACTGATTGAGAGAGCTGAGGGGGCTCCTGCAGAGATATATAGCAGATTTGAGACGCAGGACAGACTTTACGTGACTTACGTCAAGCAGACTTACAGTCATGGTACAGATACTCCTCTGAAGACGGATGAAGAGCCATCTATATTTACGCTGCAGCCAGCTGAGAACGAGCGTTACATATTCAGTAGCGTGTTAATGCTGAAGGTGACAAATGCGACAATAACGCCGGGGATGGTGAACGTACGCTTCTTCTACGAGGGCTCACCAATTGATGCGTTACTGTGGAAGCCGGGGCCTGAGGTAGCGTTTACAGACTTCACGAACTTCCCATACCCGCCTACCGCTTCTGCAAACTATCAAGCTGGCACGCTGGAGGATATGCCCATTGAGGTCAAGCCGAGAGAGAAATTTGAGATAAAGGTGAGGAACGTTAGCGGTTCTAACATAACGCCACCTTCAGGGCAAAGCATAACGTTCACCACAGCAGCTATCGTAGTGTATGAGAAGCTCAGGAGGTAGTGAGGTGATGAGGCATGGAGATACCTAAGCTCTTCTTTCTTTTTACAAAGACTGGCTTAGGAGCGGGATCAACGTGGTCAGGAAGCTGGACGCCAACCGAGGACTATACAGTTGAGGGCATACTAATTAGGCGTGCGGACGGTCAACCGTTCACAGCTTCTACGATCACGATACTGCTTGAGAGGAAAGCGGTAACGAGGGATAGTGCTCCCGTGTCAATATTCGGAGCGACAAAGCAGGATATGATGCCATTGGGACTTGAGATAAACGCACATGAGACGCTCGACTGGTCACTCTTCAATGGTGAGGGAGCTACTATAACGGTCTATCTAACGATCGTGGCGTTACCGAAGACACCGATAACTGGTGCCTGAAATGGCTACAAGCGAGCAGATTCACGTTGAACATGTGATAGAAGCTGATGCAGGAGAGAGCGGCTACGTTCACGTTTACACGGTTCCCGCAGGAAAGACGTTTATACTGAAGCGAGTGAGGATTCACTTCGATGCTGATTGCAAATATAACCTTTCCCTAGCAATCTTTTTTGGGAACGTACAGATTTTGCCAGTCGAGGGGATGTTTAAGGGAAGCGATGAGACTATTGATGCCTCAACGTTCTGGACGTTTCTCAGTGGCGAGTCAGTCAAGCTGTACTACAGTAACGTAGGTACGACAGTTACGCATGCTACTATCGTCATCGAGGGCGAGTTAGAGTAGCATGCCCTTCTACCATTTTTTCTATGAGGTGGATGAGAATAGCAGACTTGATGTAAAGGAGTGGATTGATGGCGACTACATTGAGAGAGTACAGATAAAGCTACCGTCCGGGCAAAGGGGGACGTTGAGGATACAGCTTTACTACGGTGAAAAGCAGATAATACCATTTGCGATGGGACAGTGGATCGCTGGTGACAATGATGACATCCTGATTACAGACCTCATTCCGATAGAGGGAAAGAGGTACCCGCTTCGCGTAATTGCAGATAATACAAGCATTTGCTATCCTCGATCATTTTGGTTGAGAGTACAAACTAAGTTTGAGGAGGAGACGCTTTGGTACAAGGTGGGGGAAAGTGTCTATAATGCCATCACTAAGGCTTTTTTAGGTATGCCTCTTACAAAAGGTGGTGAGATAGGTGAAGGAGGTAAGCGTAAGCGTAAGGCCAAAGGTTGAGTTTAAGGTGGTCAAGCAGAGCGGAGAGGTGGTAGAGCTCGATCCAACTACAATCATAACTAACGCGGGCTATGATGCGATCTGTGACTGTATAGCGAAGAGTCCACAGCCAGCTCCTTTCCAGTATGTGGCAATTGGCACAGATAACACGTCCCCAGCTCCAGGACAAACAGCTTTGGGAAATGAGGTGATGAGGCAATTAGGAACCTACAGTCATACATCGGGAACGAAGACGTTTAGCGTAGTCGCCACCTTCTCCATCACCGCATCATATACGATCTGGGAAAGCGGGCTATTCAACGCATCAAGCGGAGGGACAATGCTATGTAGAGGAGTACTGGATAGCGGTATTCCCGTACAAAGCGGGGATACGTTACAGGTAACGTGGACTGTCAGTTTCACGTAAGAGCTAG
>JAWAXJ010000083.1:0-5122 GCA_038896955.1 Desulfurococcaceae archaeon | reverse complement strand
TACTGCAGTTTCGCCTTGTCCTCCATGTACTTTAACATCAATTCCTCTGCTCTCTGTGAAACTCGTTTATCTTCGTTAACCCGTTTTAGGACTTCTCGAACACTCGTGTAGTCCACGGTTGGCTTCACGTTTACCAAACTAGCTAGGTACTCTGTGCTTAAGGTGTTAATACCAGCTTTGCTGGCAAGCTCCGAGAGGTCCAGTACTAGAGTTTTTTCTTTCTCGAGAAGAGATGAGAGTCTTCTCAAGTTAGCTTGCTTCAACTGCTGAATCAGCGCTTCTCTGTTCTCAACTAGTAGATGGTAATCCTCGTAGTAAATCTTGTCTAGAACGACGTTCTCTAGGTCTAGCAGTTCCTTGGGAGGCTTTATTAGGGGGATAGGAGGGTAGAGCTTTACGGCTCCATTGAAAGTATCACCGTCGTAGAAGCCATGACCAGCTACTAGGGCTGGTATTGCGGAATCTTCTCCCAGAACCTCGCTGAAAGCAACATACGAGATTATTCTCAAAGCAGGACTAGGTCGTGGAATGTACAGCTCCTTCCCCTTTACTATGGTTTTAACTCTGTCTCTTAGCAGTATGTAGTCTACTACTCGAAGCGCTTGCTCCTTTACTACATCCCAGTTGAAATCTACTGTGATAAGAGTGGAGTAGGCTAGATCATCGATTTCCGATATAAGTATTCTGTCGAGGTCGCATGGTCTATGGGACTCTATCCAGTTGCGAACGCGAAGCCAATCTAGCTTGTCTATTATTCCAGCAGCTTCTGGTTCGTATATAGCAAAGTACTTGTATTCTCCAATTTTGGTTACATCGTACATTATCGTTTTGAAGGCTAATCCGTAGTACCTTCTCAAGATCACCACTATGTACGCTAGTGCAAGCCTCATGAGGTCAGCGTTTTCGCGTGGATCAACCGAGTAGCGATAACCGTATGTGAAATCCCTGTATTCGCCTCCGGTTGGCATAGGTACATATATGTTTGTTTTCTCGTAGTATACAACGGGTTTAGAACTGGACCACAGTATTCTTGGCTTCTCGGATTTCAGAGTCCAAATGCACCTTTCAGGTACTTTAACGTACTTACCGAACCCGTTTTCGGGGACACGTACGATGCAGAGTACATCGCTGGTGATCTTTCCTCCTAGAATGTCCTTTACTATCTGCGGCTTCTCCCCCCATCGAAGCTTCGTATACCTGTACTCTTCGAGTGCTAGTGATAGTCCATCATACTGCTTAAAGTCCACGTTTCTAATGTCTTTTTCCAATACAGCACTCACGTAGCGGGATGTTTTACCTAGTTCTAACGATATTACCAAAGCTTCCTCGCTGTAGTCTATGCAACCGGGTTGAAACTTTTCCACGAGATCGCAGTGTCCTATGGGTTCAAGCGGTACTAGTCGATCCTCTTTCTCAATGTACCTTTTTATACCGTATGGTGGAGCATACTCGTAGAAGTTTATTCGTTCAAAAACAGCGTTTAAAGCTTTTTCGTTTAAACTATTGTCGGGACCAAGTACACCTGTTCTTCTCAGTGCTTCCTTCTCTTTCTCATTTAATCCCGTCTTAAACCACGGTGATTTCAGCTTAATAACACCTGTGAAGAGGTAAATGTACAGATTGTCCGGGTTTACCAGTGTTTTTTCTAGTCCAAGTTCAAGCCAGGACCTTAGAACATCGTGTCCACTGCTCAGTAGTTCTTTGTCCCATCTCGAGAAGGGTATTATCACGGACTCGGAGAACTCTAGTTCTCTTCTACGTCCTTTCCTACCTTCTCTCTGGTAGAACTCTCTTACGCTATCTGGTAAACCCAAGTGCACTGTTCGCGAGATTAAGCCTATATCCACGCCTTGTGATAGCGTTCTCGGTGAGACTATGACCTTGATTTCACCTCTTCTTGCTTTCTCCTCAATCTCTTCTCTAAGTTTCTTCGAGATTAGGTGATGGTGAGATGCTATTGGTGCTTCTTGACCGTACTTGAGTTTTATGCTTCTAACTAGTTCTTCGGCTGTACCAATGCTTCTCGTAAATACCAATGTTACGTATGGGTCGTTGAAGTACTCGGAGATGAGCTCGGAAACATCGATCCCGAGGGATGGAACACTGTAGCCAAGACTCTCGATAGTCGATATTACGTAGTAGGCGTTTGCTTTGAACTTCTCGAAGTCGTCTACTAAGTCCTTTAAGCTGGTAATTTGCGGGTGTTTTGACTGAGCATCACTCCAGAGTCTTCTGATCTCCATCCACACATCGTGCAGATTCTTACCTAGAACTATGTAAACACGGTTCTCTACTCTAAACGGCTTACCTGCTATAGTACTACATGGTCTACTCGTTGTATTTTCAAGGTATGAGCAGAGATCCTCGGGGTTGGAGATTCCAGCGGAGAGAACAGCCACTTGTAGCTTCTTCTCGGAGATCATGGATAAGAGCTGGATCATTGCTAGCAGAAGAGCTATGCTTCTGGGACTGTAGAAATCCAGCTCATCTACTACCAGTAGATCTACTCTGTGGTATACAGATGCAAGCAATGCACTACTTTTACTAACAAAGTACTTTTTGATGTCGTGTAGTAGAAATGCTGGATTGGTAACAATTAGATTCGAAGAGGCGATCATGGTTCTTAGTAGCTGGCTTCCGTGACGTTTAACAAGTTCCTCTTTTTTAACACTATCGAGTTGAATAAGGTTCCTCTTGACAAGGGACATATACTGCAAAAGTCTTTTAACCTGGTCATTAGCTAGTGCTAGAGTTGGGTATACTGCAATAGCTAGTGTACTGGGCTCGTTCTTCAACCTCTTAGCCAAGTAGATGAACCATGCTTCGGTTTTGCCACTACCTGTTCCAGCTACTAGTACAATGTTGTGTCCTTTCGAGAGCTCTAGGTAGGCCTCGTACTGATGCTTGTAGAGCCTCTGAGAACCAATGTCTATTTCCGAGAACTCTTCAACTATGTCCTTGAAAAGAACATCCACGTATTCGGGTTCTACGGCTGGCTCGGAGTACTTGATGTAGCTGTAGCCTTTGGATTTGAGCAGTTCTTCCGTGTCTACTCTCTTTGCCATTTCTTACTTAACCTCTCCGTTAATATTACACTCCTGATCTAGCCAAAAAGCTCGTTGCGTCTTCAGGTGAACTCTGGAATTGCTGCATTATTGATGAATTCAAGCATTGTACTACTCCGGGTTAGCAGAGTATATAATTCGGAAACACCTAGGGTCATTCTAGGTGAAAAGCATGAATATTACGCTAGCTATGCAACAACTGGTAGCTGTGCTTATCTTAGTTGTAGTAGTTGTTTTCTCGTTGTTTAAACCAACCAGAACCGTGAAGATAGCTCTAACGATTCTCCTCGTGATCTTAGCCTTGGTAAACTACGCGCTGCTTTTAGAGATGTCAAGCTACGTGGAGATCAGGATTCTCCCCTTCTTCGTAGTAGAAAGTAAGTACATTGAAGCTACCGGTAGGTACGAGAGCACATTTTACCCGGATTTCTCGCAGCTTTCAATTGTATCTCTGCTGGTAATGTGGCGTAGTGAAATTGCACCGTTAGTACGTAGGTGGTTTAAGTGTGAATGCCTTGATTCCTCTTCTGAAGCTCGATGAGGTAGTAGAGTGTAGGATTGTGGAAAGAACCTCGCGGTTCACGCTCACGGTGGAAGTAGGCGATAAGCGTGAAACAGCTTACACAAATAACACAGGGAGATTGAGGAACTACATTGTTCCCGGTAGAACGGGGTATTGTCTAGAGAGCAAGCGGGGAAAGCTCAAGCTCAGAATTGTTGGTGTTGAAGACGGAGAATACGCTGCACTCATTGACACGAGGCTTCAAGAAGAATCGCTTTTAGCTGCATGGAGACATGGATTAGTGTACTGGCTTACCAATTGCACCTTGTACAAGCGGAACTACAGACTTGACAACGTAGTTGTTGATTTCGCGTTCAAGTGCAACAATGGTGATCTCAGGTTGGTAGAGGTCAAGAGCGCGGTCATGAAGATCAGCGAATCCGTAGCCGGATACCCTGATGCTCCTACGGCTAGAGGTAGACGCCAGCTGATTAAACTAGCAGAGTACGCGGCTTCAGGTGGTAGCGCGTACGTAGTCTTCATCGCGGGAATACCGTTGGCTAGAAAGTTTAAACTGTACTGTGGAGAAGACAAGGAGATCAAGAGATGTGTTGAGGTAGCAGCTAGCTCTGGAGTTGTGTTTAAAGCCATAAACTTGTTCCTGGATTCACACTCGAGAACGGTAGTACTAGGTGGAGTCGATATACCAGTAGACCTATCATGCGAAAGCGAATCCTGAAAAACTTAAAAAGACCATAACTGTAATTACTCACTATGGACGCCGCCGTAGTATAGCCCGGTCAAGTATGCGGGCCTCTCGAGCCCGTGACACCCTTATAGGTCCGTAGCAGGGTGCGGGACACCCGGGTTCAAATCCCGGCGGCGGCACTTCCCTACTTTCACCTTAAGGAGTGAGCATGCCGCTTGAACAAGCACGAAGGGTTTAACGTCTGCTTACGAGTTTAATCTGGTTTTGGTGGTGTTACGTTTACTTGTCCTTGGTATTTTCCTGTGTAGGGTTTGTATACTGGGCTACTCGTTCGCAGGAACACTACGTGGAGGAACCTCTGCTTCGGGTAGAGTTTAACCGGGTGTGGTCCACCGATGAGCTCAATGGTGATGTTCCCCTTGAAGCCAGCGTCTATGACTGTTGGAGGTATGTAGATTCCTGCTCTCGCAAAGCTACTCCTAAGGTTCACCAATCCCACCAGGTCGTGGGGTAGTTCAACCCACTCAAGCGTTGTTGCTAAGACGTGCTCGTAGGGGTTCATGGTGAACCCTTCCTCTTCGCCCACGTCGATGCACTCGAGAACCTCGGGCACGTTCATAACCCTGGTGTCCACGACAACTCCTCCACCCTTGAACCTGCAGAACCTGTAGCCAAACCTCAGGTCAACACCGTTCTCCCTCACAGTATCCTCGAAGAGGGGATCTATGATAAGTAGCTTTTTCTCAAGGTAAACGCGTATATCCCAGTCGCTGAGGATCACACCTGGTCACCCAGAGTACTCTTAGCACTATGTAGGCATTTATGGAGCTGACCTCTCGGAGTCTT